>CAZAOR010000459.1:0-3040 GCA_964486805.1 uncultured Sediminibacterium sp.
TAAAGATAAGCCGCATGTTCGTCCTGCTCGTCGCCGTGAGCGTATTCGCCGATCAAGCCGGTCACGTCAATCCGCCAATCGTTCATGTCGGAATCTGAATCGAAAAGCTGGTCGAGCCGTCTGATGAATTTTTCCTTGCCGCCGTAAAGTTGAATCATGCCCGGCACGTCCTGCGGCGCGAAAAACATATATTGCCACGCGTTCGCTTCGGTGTAATAACCCGTCGCCACGTTGTCGCCGCGCGCGACTTGATTCGGATCGAATGGCCCCAAAAAAGTTCCATCGGGTTGCGGCGAACGGAAAAATCGGTTCTTTGCGTCCCAAACATTTTTGTAATTCTGCGAACGTTTAAGGAAAAATTCGTAGTCGTTGGTTTTGCCGAGCGCCTTGGCCATTTGCGCGACGCACCAGTCGTCATAGGCATATTCCAGCGTCCACGTTGTCGCCGCCGCAAAGTTTTTGCCTTTGCCTTTCACCCACGGCACATAGCCGTATTTTTGAAATTCCGCGCTGCGATTGTCGTTCAATGCCGTGTTTGTCATCGCTTCATAAGCC
The DNA here is from genome assembly GCA_964486805.1 of uncultured Sediminibacterium sp. Lineage (GTDB taxonomy): Bacteria > Bacteroidota > Bacteroidia > Chitinophagales > Chitinophagaceae > Sediminibacterium. The sequence continues at coordinate 556 of CAZAOR010000459.1, forward strand.
AATTCCGCGTCGAAGCCGCGAAAGCCTTTCGCATAGGCGTCGTAAATCACCGACACGGCATGATAGCCAAACATCGCGTCCGTGTCGTGATTTGCCAGCGGCCAGCGGGGCAGTTTATGGTTGGTGGATTGCTGATATTCCGCAAGCAGACTTTGGACAAAATCACTCACGCGCTCCGGCTCGGTCAAAGTCATCAACGTCATTTCCGCGCGGAAGGTATCCCATAGCGAAAACGTGGAATAGTCTTGAAAATTTGCCGAATGATTTTGTCCATCCGCGCCGCAATAAGAGCCATCGGCATTGTTGTATAGAGTCGGCGCGAGCATCGTGTGATATAGCGCCGAGTAAAAAGTCTGGCGAATGTTTGGATTGGAACATTCTATCTCGATGCGCGAAAGATTATCGTTCCAAATCTTTTTTGCGGCGGCGCGAACGGCGTCAAAATTCCAGTCCGGCAATTCCGTCTGCAAATTTTTTTCCGCTTCTTCAACGCTGGTCGGCGAAAGGCCGACGCGCAGAATGATTTGCTCATGGTCGTGAGTTGTGAAATCCAAGCGCGCGCGGACATTTTTGCCTTCGGCTTCGGTTTCACCCGGCGACAACGGTCTTCCATCCACTTCAAGTCCGAAACTCTTGAAAGGCTGCGAACATTCGATGGCAAAGTAAGTCGTCTTGACCGTCCAGCCTTTGTTGCGGCGATAGCCGGTAATCAACCGACTGCTTTCAATTTTCAAGGAAGCGCCCGCCGGTTTCCGGTCGCCGATGTTATGAACCAAATCAATTAAAATATGACTTTGCGCCGACGCCGGAAACGTGTAGCGATGAACACCGCAATGGAGCGTGGCGGTCAGTTCGGCCAAAATGTTGTAGCGTTCGAGCAAAACGCGATAGTAACCCGGCTCGGCCAATTCGTTCTCGTGGGAAAAATTTGATTTGAACCGTTCATCAGTCAATGGCTCATAGTTTGTAGAGTTACTTAATTCGCCGGTGAATGGCATAATCAATAATTCACCCAAATCGGCGCCGCCAGTTCCCGAAAGATGCGTGTGGCTGAAACCGAGAATGGTGGAATCGGAATAATGATAACCGGAGCAGGCATCCCAGCCTTTGGTGCGCGTGTCGGGACTTAATTGAACGGAACCAAACGGCAGCGTCGCGCCGGGATAAGTGTGGCCATGACCGCCCGTGCCCACCATCGGCAACGCATCCGACGCCGGCGACAAATCAGCCCATGCGGCAGACGCCAACAGGCCGGCGCCCGCGAAAGTGAAAAAAAACACGGAAAAAAACGTCCGATGATTAAATTTTTTGTAAATCATGCGCGTGACTGCGACATTCATGGTTTCAATGACGCCGCAGTTTGAACTTAAACCAATCCAATCGCAACAATTCGCCCGGTCCGCCGTGAAATACAAGACAGACATCCATGTTGCCGGCGGGATTGTTCAACAAGCAATCCACATTTGTGTAATTTGCCCAGCCGCCGGTATCGGGGATGTGACATATTCCCAATGTCAGGTCACGGGTTCCCGTCTTGCCGCAAATTTCGATTGTAGCGCCACGGAGATTGCCGCAAGCTGCATGAAATTCCAACACGCTGTTGGCCGCAAGATTCCTCACATTGGGATACGACAGGCGGCTGCCATCCCGGATGTCACGAACTTCAAAGCCGTCAGTGATATTTTCATGTTGAGACACGCCGGCGGCGTCAAAATAGTTCTCCGCTTCAATCCTGTTTTTGGCGTCATATTGTCCGACGCCATCTTCATTGATGTCAACCGGAGCGATTTCCCCATTTGCGCGGTAATGCACGTAGCTGATAATCGTATCACGAAAGTAAGGCTGCGTTCCGGGATAAGTTTTGTCGTTGCACATGAAATACCATTGATGATGAAATTCAAAAAAACAGCCGTGCCGGTCATTGACAAAGTAACTCCACGATGACGAACGAAATTCCGGAGCTGTTTGATGGGCGGCCATGATGCAACCTTTGTAACTGTAAGGACCATATAAGTTGGTTGACATGGCATAGAAACAGCCCCACGAAAGATAGTAATTTCCGTCATATTGATGCAGAAATGGTTTGTCATCCGTTTTTCCAGAGCCGTAAGGTCCCATTTTTTTATCCAGAACAATCAACCGCGGCTTTTCAGCCAGTGAAATCATGTCGGGATTTAGTCTGGCGATGTAATAATCCCATCGTCCACAAATGATGTAACTTGTGCCATTTTCGTCTTGAAAGATCGCAGGGTCTCGCGCTTGCGACGGCGGCGGAAGCACTCCGGCGGGAATCAATGCCGTTCCACGCGGGTCTATCCACGGCCCGGCCGGCGAAGGAGATGACATGACGCCAATTTCATTGCCGTTTTTCAAAGCCAAAGTGAAGTAGAAGAAATAACGGCCGTTTTGACTGATACCGTCTGTCGCCCAACACGCGGTGGAAGACTTTTTGTAGTAAGTATTCTCCGGTTGCACGGCGCCCGCC
>CAZAOR010000460.1:0-2900 GCA_964486805.1 uncultured Sediminibacterium sp.
ATGCCGGCAAGGGCCGGCTGGTTATCAGCGGAATTGGTAAGAGCGGCATCATTGCCCAGAAAATTGTTTCCACACTGAACTCCACGGGTACCCCGGCCCTGTTTATGCACGCAGCAGATGCCATTCACGGAGACCTGGGCATGATCCAGGAAGGCGATATCGTTCTGATTATCAGTAAAAGCGGAGAAAGCCCCGAGATTAAACTGCTGGTTCCGCTGATCCGGAATTTTGGGAATACCCTGATCGGCATGGTGGGAAATACGGCGAGTTTCCTCGCACAGCAGAGTGATATCGTACTGAATGCTTCCGTACCCCAGGAAGCCTGTCCCAATAACCTCGCACCCACCAGCAGCACCACCGCGCAGCTGGTGATGGGGGATGCACTGGCGGTTTGCCTGATGCAGCTCAAAGGATTCAGCGGACAGGATTTTGCCCGCTATCACCCCGGCGGTAATCTCGGTAAACGTTTATACCTGCGGGTAGCCGATCTTTTCCAGGCCAATGAAAAACCTGCAGTCAGACCAGATGCCAGCCTTCGAGAAGTGATTGTTGAAATCACGGAAAAAAGACTGGGCGCTGCGGCGGTGACCGATGAAAGGAATAAAGTACTGGGTATCATTACCGATGGCGACCTGAGACGTATGCTGAATAAAACCGATCAGATCAACAGCCTCTGCGCCCGCGATATCTATACCCCGGGAGCCATCAGCATTGCAGCCGATGTACTGGCCGTGGAAGCCCTGGAAGCGATGCGACAACATGATATCAGCCAGTTACTGGTGACCGATAAAAACAATGACTATCTCGGCATCCTTCATATACATGACCTGGTGCGGGAAGGGATTGTTTGATCATTCTCCCCTACATTCGCAGTTTTCTAACGCATTCCATATGAACCTAACCAACGCTCCCGAAAAGACAGAACCATGAACAAGCATTTTTATGTAGCCATTATGGCCGGGGGTATCGGAAGCCGCTTTTGGCCCAAAAGCCGTACAGCTTATCCCAAACAGTTCCTCGACATTTTACATACCGGGAAATCCCTGATCCAGTGGACCTATGAACGTTTTGCTGCTTTTATCCCGGCAGAAAATATTTTTGTCGTCACTTCCGAGGAATATACCCATATCGTTCAGCAGCAACTGCCCGAACTGCAAGCAGAAAACATCCTCGCGGAGCCCAGTCGCAAAAACACGGCCCCCTGTATTGCCTATATCTCATTCAAACTGCAACAAAAAGACCCCCATGCTTCCCTGATCGTGGCGCCCAGTGATCATATGATCCTGGATACGGAGAACTTCCGCAAGACCACCCTGCAGGCCCTGGATTTTGCAGCGCATATCAAGGCATTGGTTACACTGGGTATCCAACCCACCCACCCCAATACCGGTTATGGCTATATTCAGCGGGAGAGCCTGCCCGTAGCCGATGGTATTTTCAAAGTGAAAACCTTTACCGAAAAACCCAACCTCGAAATTGCCAAAACCTTTCTGGCGAGCGGTGATTTCCTCTGGAATGCGGGCATTTTTGTGTGGAAAGTGAAAACCCTGATCCGGGCTTTTGAACTGTATCAGCCCGAAATGTATGAACTGTTTCATGCAGAAGCCGAACACTTCAATACCCCCGAAGAAAAAGACGCGATCCATCGCATCTACCCCCTCTGCACCAATGTTTCCATTGATTTTGCGATCATGGAAAAAGCAGACAACGTATATGTCATTCCCTCTTCTTTCGGCTGGAGCGACCTCGGCACCTGGAACAGCGCTTATGATAATATGGAAAAGGATTATCTCGGCAATGCCGTGGCCGGTGAAAATGTCATCGTGATCGATGCCACCAAATGCATGGTATCAGCCCCCCATAAAAAACTGGTCTTATTACAGGGACTCGACGATTTTATTGTAGTCGATACCCAGGATGTTCTCCTGATCTGCCAGAAAGAGAAAGAACAGCATATCAAGGAATATGTGGCCGAAGTGAAACGGAATAAGGGGGAGCAATATTTGTAGAGAAGGGATTTATCTTTTGGTCTTGAGTCTTTGGTTGAAAAGTGATGTTTTCCCAATGACCAATGGCCTGTTCGCAAAGACCGTTCTAATATCCCCGCACATTTTTTCCATCCATATAATTGAGGAAGGCTTTGTTCACCACCCGGTTACCGCCGGGCGTGGGGTAGTTGCCTGTAAAGTACCAGTCGCCAGTATTGGTGGGGCAACTCTCATGCAGGTCTTCAATGGTTTGATAGATCACTTCCACCCGCACATCTATTTCCGGCGGTGTGATCAGTTGTGCGATCTTTTCTGATATTTCCTGGGTCGTAAATGGCTTGTAAATATGCCGCACCACATTTTCGGTATGCAACTGGTTATTGCGTTGCATTTCCCGAATTTTTTCCTGCAAATCATATAACAGGGATTCCATTCCCCTTTCTTTCAGCAGGGCAATAGCGGCGCGGAAAGCGATGAAATCGCCTAATTTACTCATGTCAATCCCGTAACAGTCCGGATAACGGATCTGCGGAGCGGAGGAAACGACAATGATCTTTTTCGGTTGCAGCCGGGCCAGCATCCGCACAATACTTTCCTTGAGGGTGGTTCCCCGCACAATGCTGTCATCGATCACCACAAGGGTATCTTCCAGCCTGCGAACGGTACCATAGGTGATATCGTAAACGTGCTGCACCATTTCATTCCGGCTGGCATCTTCGGTGATAAAGGTGCGCAGTTTCACATCCTTGATCGCAATTTTTTCCTGCCGGATCTTCCGGTTGATCATCTCCTCCAGTTTCTCGGCATTGAAATCATGCCCCCAGCTCAGAATACGTTCTACCTTGATCTTATTCAGGTATTCTTCCATCCCTTTCACCAGCCCGAAAAAAGCCACTTCCGCGGTGTTGGGGA
>CAZAOR010000461.1:0-2511 GCA_964486805.1 uncultured Sediminibacterium sp.
TGACGCGGTAGAGATGGGTCCATCCGTCTTTATCCGAACTCCACAGGAATTCTTTTCCTTCATTCAGCCAAAAATGATCGGTCAGGGAGGGCGCAGCATCAATCCAGGCGGGATCTGATTCATGAAGAATGGTGTGTACCACACCCGATGCTGCATTGCATAATAGCAGATCGGATACATCCTGCTTTCTGTTCAGGTGTTGTATAATCAGCTCGCTGCTGTTGTCTGCCCATTCCATCCGGGGTGCATAAGATTGCAGTACCGGATCGGTGGGGATCTGCATCCAGACGGTTTTAGGATCCGCAATAGTAGTCACGCCTATCCGGAAGGGGGAGGGTGCTTCACCAGCCACCGGGTATTCAACAGGAACTGTAAACGGATAAATGGAATCCGTGGTATTCAGCATGAGGTAAGTCTTTACTTTACTGGCATCGATCTGCCAATAAGCGATTCGCTTGCTATCCGGGCTCCAGCGGAAACCATCCCGGCATTCAAACTCCTCTTCATAGGCCCAGTCGAAAGTGCCGTTAATCAGGTGCCTGTTGCCGCCTTTTGTCAGTGCTGTGACAACGCCGCTCGCCACATCTTCCACATAAAGATTGTCTTCGCTTACATAGGCCACTTTTTTACCATCGGGGGAGAATTTAGCGAACATGAGCGAAGATTCGGGGAAACCGGCTCCGATTTGCCGGAGTGTTTTAGCGGATTTATTCAGCACCCAGTAATCCCCTCTTGTGTCCTGGCGCCACACCCTTTTACTATTGGTATAAATAAGAAAAAGATTTCCATCGGCAGTAAATGAGAAATCACGCACCGGCAATGCCGCAGACTTCCCTTTCGGGGTCAGTTCTTCGTGTGTTACCAGGATAGTACGCTGGAAATCCGGCAGGCTGTATGCGGCGATCTCTCCCCGTTCAGCTGTATAATAGCTATTGCCATCGGCTGACCATTTGAGGTCGCCCTGTGCGGAAGCGTTTAAAAAAAATGCTGCCAGCAAGAGCAGGCAAATAAAGCAACGTATTTTCATGTTCCTTGTTTTGAAGAATTGAATATACTGCTTTTGGCTTCGCGATATCGTTCATGAACGATTCAACTTTTTATTCTTTAACAAAGATCTCAACATGCATATCGTTTTTCAATAGAATTTCCTGTTTAAAAGAGTAGGCAATCAAATTTTTAATTCCGCTAATATTAGGATTATTGTAAATATTTAACTACAAAAAAAATGACAAATCTTTATTTTCAGATACAGAATACTGATACTATTTTTACCCTGACAAAGGACAGCAGTATAGCACTATAAGTTCTTTATCCCTCCCCCCAACACCACAAATAACTTAAGCAGTACAGAAAGCAGGTTTAAAACCTTTTTTCTCAATTATGCGTTTGCCCTTTCACACGATATGGCAAATTAGTTTTTACTGATAGTGATTCACTGGTGTATTAATGCCTATGTTTTTACAACTCTAATTTTACGTCTTATGAAACACCCAAACACCCAAACACCCCAAAGGCAAAGTAATTCTGTTGTTATTAAGTCTCGTGGCTTCCTGCTTTCTTTTTTTCCAAAATTGTAAAAAATCAGGTGAAGCTGCTGTAATAAGTGAGATAAAGTCTTCTGCATTTTATACAAGCATCACCAATCAAGTGCAGGCGCAATGGAAAAGACTTGGTGCAGCAACTCTTCAGCAAATAAAGCTGGATAGCATTATCAACCATCTTGATTACACAACTGTAGCAACACTTACCCCTTCTGGAGATTCAGCTCAACTATCCTTTATCAGGATTATACAGGCTAGTAATATTACTACCAATGCAAAATACTTGTGTATCCGAACCGGGAAAAAATCATCTTCGTTTGCTGGTATCTACGAGGCCAAAAGCCTGGGGGTAATTACCGAACTTTTACAGTTTCATCAAATCGGGGCAAGGGACTCTGTTCTTGTTTGGAGTGTTACTGGTGAGCCTGTAAAAGGGTGGGAATCGACCATTACAGGCAAAATACTAAATAAAGTAGGGAAAAGTGTACATACCGGCACCAAGCTAACTTCCAAATTGAATACTGCAACTACTGTTTCCTTACAAAAAGGAACAAATTCTGCACAAGCTCCACCGACAGATGGTTCCAATAATTGTCTCGACTGGTATTGGGTAACTGTTAACCCCGATACAGGCGTTATAACCTCTTGTGAATACCTGTATACCACTTGTCCCGACCCAACTACAGGAGTAGGTGGCTCTGATGGTGGTTCTCAACAATCCAATGACTGCAATATGAGCGAAGATGACGCAGATGAAGTCATTTCAGAGTTTGTAAGTAATGGAGATGCAACGCCTGTTGTCTTTTCCCAAGACGCGACCGATGTTTATTGGAACCCGGATGGAGGCAGCACAGCTCAAAACGGCGTGCTTGTCAGGCCTGCGAATCCAACGATTGAGTTTTACAGGACTCAAATTGTATTACTTGGTATTAATATATCCTATACTGCGCATTTCGCCGGTGTTCAATTC
>CAZAOR010000462.1:0-5733 GCA_964486805.1 uncultured Sediminibacterium sp.
GGACTGATGCTGCTGAACAGCATCAAGGGCTATGATTTCGGTATGCAATATTATAACGCCGACGGCCGGGAAAGCAGCATGTGCGGAAATGGCGGTCGCTGCCTGACCCGGTTTGCCTGGGACAGGGGTTTGCACCTCGACAGGTTTGAGTTTCTAGCTGTGGACGGCCCGCATACAGCTACCCTGGGTGATCATGACTGGATCAACTTGAAAATGCAGGATGTGAACAGTTTGGAACCTTATCCGGGGGGATTTATTTTAAATACCGGCTCCCCGCATTATGTAAGGATCCTACCTGATGTGATGGGATTGGATGTACGCAAGGAAGGGCGTGAAATCCGTTATAGCAAAGATTTCGAGGCGGAAGGCATCAATGTGAACTTTGCCGAGTCAATCGACCGTAAAATCCTGGTACGCACTTATGAAAGAGGGGTGGAAGATGAAACCTATAGCTGTGGCACCGGCGTAACGGCCTCTGCGCTCCTCTTTGCCCATAATGAAAGCGGATTCAACCATGTTGATGTACAAACCCGTGGCGGCCTGTTGGCGGTTGAATTTGACAAGAGAGGAGAACAGCATTTTGAAAACATCTGGCTTTGCGGTCCCGCTACCTTTGTATTCGAGGGGGATATCACGATCCCGGAATTCGCATAACCTGCAAAGCATACATGATACAATACTTCAAGAATATTGACGGTCATACGCTGGAAACCGATAAACCGGAAAGCGGGGTCTGGGTTAATCTTGTTCCACCCTTTCGCGAAGAAGAGTTTATAGACCTCAGCACCACCTTGGATATACCCATTGAATTTCTGCGCGATTCCCTGGATATTGACGAAAGGCCCCGTTTTGAAGTGGAAGACAATGTACGGTTTGTTGTAATTAAAACGCCGACGGAAAACAATTCCTTCAATGACAGTGATGCATTTTATATTACCATACCCATCTGCATCATCCTGACACATACCCAGATTGTTACGGTCAATTCATTTGACAACGGCGCCATAAAAAAATTCCTGAATTCCTTCCAGAAGCGGCATCCGGATAAGAAAAATATGATGTTGCTGAAGATATTCGAGAAAGTAGTACAGAATTTCATGGAATTCCTCAAGGAAGTCAACCATCGCCGCAACCAGTATGAAACCAGTTTGTATGAAAGTAACAGCAATGAAGACCTCTTAAACCTGATGCGGATCCAGAAAAGCCTGGTATATTTCGTTACAGCGCTCAAAAGCAATGAAATGCTGATGATGAAACTGGATCGCACCAATTTCCTCAGCCTGAATGAAGAAGAAAGGGAATTCCTGCAGGATCTGATCGTTGATACCAGTCAGGCGCTGGAAATGGCCAATATCTATACCAATATACTCACCAGTACCCTGGATGCATTTGCCAGTATCATCAGCAATAACCTGAACAATGTGATGAAAAGGCTCACTTCCATTACGATCATCCTGTCATTACCCGCTTTGGTAACCAGTGTTTATGGCATGAACGTAGATATTCCGTTTATGCGGTCGGCACATGCTTTTTATATTCCCATTATACTCTCATTGGTCATATCGGTGATTATCAGTTGGTACTTCATGAAGAAAAAATGGTTTTGACATGGCCTTGTTCAATGTACGTGTTTACGGTGTTTTGATCCACCAGGCAAGATTACTGGTAAGCGATGAGTTTATCCGGGGAGAATACTTTACCAAGCTGCCAGGTGGCGGACTCGAATTCGGTGAAGGCACCCGGGATTGCCTGAAAAGAGAATTCAATGAAGAAACGGGACTGGATGTACAAGTTGGCGATCACCTGTACACAACGGATTTCTTTCAAATTTCCGCCTTCAACAAGAAAGACCAAATCATTTCGATTTATTATACCGTGCATACGGAAAATCCCCTGGATCTGCCCACGGTTAACAAGCCCTTCGATTTTCAACCACACCAGATCGCAGACCCCAATGGTGAAGCAGAAGTATTCCGATGGATACCGCTGACTGCATTAACAGAAAAGGACATGTCATTGCCCATTGACCGCGTTGTGATTCGTTTATTGCTGGATAAGTACCGCTGATCAATCCCCTACTACCCTGCTGTCGGAATATTCGCGAAACCATCCTCCTGTTTACCCATCGCAGCAAGCTTCATGCGGTGTGCGGTTTCATGCCCCAGGTAGCGTTCGATTTGTCGTTCGCAGAAGTAGATAAGTGGCGTAAGGATGATCGCCATGGTAAACTTATAACAATAATTTACCAGACAGATTGCGAGCACCAACTGCCAGCTCCAGCCGTTCCCGATCTTAAAAGCGATAAAGAGTACTACAAAGCTATCGACCAGTTGTGAGATCAGTGTGGAGCCCGTTGCGCGCAGCCATACCCATTTATCACCTGTTCGTTTTTTGATGTGGTGAAATACAGTAACATCCACAATCTGGCTCACCAGGAAAGCCGTCAGGCTACCAAGGATGATCCACATACCCTGTCCGAATATTCCGCCGAAAGCCGCCTGCATATCCGGCACACCATTGGCTTGCTTGGAGCCGACCCAGAAATCAGCCGGGGGTATCTGCATGGAGGTATAAAACATGAGGAAAGCATAAGAGATCAAAATCACAGCAGTATAGCTGATGCGCCGGACAGCTTTGGGGCCATAGTATTCATTCACCAGATCGGTGATAATAAATTCCAGGGGCCACAATAATACCCCGCAGGTTAAATTGAATGAAAGACCTGACTGACCAAAGAGCGTGAAATTACCGGGTGGCTGACCGAACAATTTCTCCAGTGAAAATATCTTACCGCCGATGCACTCAGCGATGAGGGCATTGGCCACAAAAAAAGCGGTGACACCGATGAATAGTTTTGTCGGCTTGTCTTTCAGGATAGAATGTATCATGCTGGCAATATAAAATGAATAAAGACCTGGACGGCCAAAAACAGAATATTGGTGACCGGTAACCAGGCAGCCAGGTTCGGCTGCTTCCGTTGTAACAATCGTATGCCCCAGATGGTTGTGGCAATCAGATTAATCAGCGGTGCCAGCAACCAGCCCAGTATGATGACCGTCGCTTTTATATCTGCGGAAGGAATGAAATCATGGGTCTGCCGAATGATCAGGCATACCAGAAAAAATGCATTGCAAAGCAGGGCCAGGCGGGATAAAAATAAAGCGGACTTCATCGGAATTTGAATCAAAATACCATTAATTTGCCGCACTTAACCGCTTCCCATGAAAAAAATTGCGTGGAAACAAATCATGCCCCACCTGGTGGCAGTTGCCGTATTCCTGGTTATTGCATTGGTTTATTGCAAACCGGTACTGGAAGGCAAGGTTCTGCAGCAAACCGATGTGACCCTTTGGAAGAGCATCGCGCAAAATTCTTTCCAATATCGAGAGAAACATGGGGAGTTCCCACTCTGGACAAATGGCATTTTCAGCGGTATGCCGGCTTACCAGATCACCAGTGTGGGCAGCAATCCTATTTCCATCATTTACCTGGATACCCTGCTTACCCTCAACCTGCCCAAACCGGCCAGCTATTTTTTCCTGGCCTGTCTCTGTTTTTATTTTCTCAGCCAGGTATTGAAAGTTAACCCTTATGTAGGGCTTTTTGGGGCATTGGCCTATGCTTATGCCACTTATAACCCGGTGATCCTGGTGGCGGGGCACGACACCAAAATGCATGCGATAGCCTATCTGCCTGCTTTTATCGGTTCCCTCCTGCTCTTGTATGAAAGAAAATACATTTGGGGTACTGCACTGACAGCCCTCACGACCGGCCTTTTGATTGCTTCCAATCACTTACAGATAACTTATTATGCCGTACTGATCGCCACGATCATGACAATCGGAATGCTGATCCGCTGGATCCGGGAAAAAGATACCAAACATATCCTGCAAACAGCCGGTTTGGCCATTGGCGCGGCCCTCCTGGGTGTTCTTGTCAATGCCGTAATGCTCTTTACCACGTATGACTATGCTAAAAAGACCATACGGGGTGGAAGCGACCTGGCTACAGCAGATAGTAAAACCGGGGTTTCCAAAACCGGTCTGACCAAGGACTATGCCCTGAGCTACAGCATGTATAAGACCGAACCCCTGGTCATGCTTTTCCCGCGCATGTATGGCGGCAGCAGCGGCAACTTAGAAGTGCCGGAAGATAAGTCGAAAGCAGTAGAAGCCCTGCAGCAAATGCCGCAGCAGATAGGCCAGTACCTGCAGCAATACCTCTTTCCTTTTTATTGGGGCGGAATCAATGAAACCGGCACTTCCGGCCCCCCCTATGTCGGCGCTATTGTTTGTTTTCTGGCGTTGATGGGTTTTGTACTGTTGGACGGAAAAAATAAATGGTGGATACTGGCAGCCTGTGCATTGACCATAGTGATGAGTTGGGGGAAATATTTTGAAGGATTCAATACCCTATTGCTGAACACCCTGCCGATGTACAATAAGTTCCGGGCTCCCAGCATGATCCTGGTGGTACCCACCCTGTTGCTGTGTATGATGGCGGTGATGACCCTCCAAAAGATCATTGCTACAGAAGATAAAGCCGCTTTGCTGGCACAGGCAAAAAAAGCCCTGATACCCGTGGCCGCCGTATTTGTTATTGCCTTGCTGGTTTATATAAGTGCTGATTTTACCGGGCCGAATGACAGTATGCTGCAAAAAGAATTGAATGGCATGAGTGATGCCGGACAGAAAGCTGCGCTCGCCGAACCTATCCACAATTTAATCAATGGTATACGGGAAGACAGAAAGGGATTATTCATGGGAGATTTCCTGCGTTCCCTGGGCTTCATCGCCGGTGCAGGCTTGCTTTTATTCCTGTTTCTGAAGAAAAAAATTAATGCCCTCATTGTAACGCTTGGCATCACCGCCCTGGCTTTTACAGATGTGATCGGGATTGATACCCATTACCTGAACAGTGATTCCTACCAGGATGCCAATGACTACGATAATAATTTCAAGCCAACTGCAGTAGATGAACAGATATTGAAGGATACGGGCTATTACAGGGTACTGGACGTATCCAAAGGTATCAGCCAGGCATTTAACGGCGGGCCTGTAACCCCCTATTTCCATAAATCCATCGGCGGATACCATCCTGCCAAACTCAGTATCTACCAGGACCTGATTGAGAAACAATTGTACAATTTCCCGAATTGCCTGCCGGTGATCGATATGCTGAATACCAAATATATCATCACCTCCGGTCAGCAGAATGGCCAGCAGTTACAGGCCCAGGTTAATCCCGAAGCGTTGGGACCCTGCTGGTTTGTACATGCACTTGCATTCAAAAAAGGCCCCGCAGCAGTGATGGATGCCCTGACCAATTTTAATCCCAAAGACACAGCTATTCTCGATGAAGCGGTGCGTGATCACCTTCAGGCCAACCCTGTTGTGGACAGCAGCGCCTATATCAAAATGGTGTATAATGATAATGATATCATTGAATACCGCTCGAATGCTGCCAAAGAAGAGTTTGCTGTCTTCAGTGAGATTTATTACGATGCAGGATGGATCGCCACGATTGATGACCAGGAAGCGCCTATTATCCGCACGAATTATGTACTACGGGGCTTGCAGATTCCGCCCGGTAAACACCGGATCATTTTCAGGTTCCACCCGGCTTCCTTTTATAACAGCAGCAAGGCCGCCGTGGCCGCATCAGGACTTATCTGGCTTTTATTGTTGGGCGCTGCTGCGATCAGCGTGCGCAAACAGAAACAGGCTGCCTGAT
>CAZAOR010000463.1:0-3440 GCA_964486805.1 uncultured Sediminibacterium sp.
GATCCGCTGGATTCCACTTCCAGGATCCTGACACCGGCAATTGTGGGAGAAGCGCATTATGAATGCGCCAACCGCGTGAAACTGATTCTTCAGCGTTATAAAGAACTGCAGGATATCATTGCCATCCTGGGTATGGATGAATTGAGCGAAGAAGATAAGATGACTGTGCAGCGCGCCCGGAAAGTGCAGCGCTTCCTCTCGCAACCCTTCCACGTAGCGGAACAGTTTACCGGCCTCAAAGGCGTATTTGTAGATATCAATGATACCATCCGCGGATTCAATGCCATCATGGATGGGGAAGTAGATGAATATCCTGAAGCTGCTTTCAACCTGGTAGGTACCCTGGATGATGCGATTGAAAAAGGTAAGAAAATGATAGCAGCCGCCAAGTAATCCTATTAACGGGAAACCAGGAACGGAGATAGATTTCGTTTACCTGGTTTCCTTCAATCATTGTCTCTGTCATGACATTAGAAATATTAACTCCTGAGAAGAAACTATTCACCGGCGAGGTTTATGGGGTATTACTGCCGGGAATTGCAGGTCTGTTTGAAGTCCTCGACCGGCATGCGCCCCTAGTGAGTGCGCTGGGCAAAGGGAGTTTAAAGATCCTCAAGACCAAAAATGATTCGGAATCTTATACGATCCAGAGTGGATTTGTAGAAGTGCTGAATAATAAAGTCACCGTTCTGGTGGAAGGTGTTCAGCAATAAGCTTCCAAGAAATATCAGTTTGTAACCCCGGAGATCCGGGGTTTTTTGTTGTGGGCACTTGCTGTATCTGCAGATCAGACCCCGCAATAAACATCGCTGAACAATCTTGCCAACCGGGAATCTTCCGGGAATGATTCGTTAACCTTCGGGAGATCTCGCTCACGCCGAATGCGTGAGCGAGATGACGGCCCACACTCTAAAGGCCAAAGACTAAACACCAACCTCGTAATCACCCTATCCCGCCCAGGTTACCAGGGGGCAGGGTTTGCATCAGATGGACTAAAGCCAATGCTTTTGCGGCGGGTACGAATATTTGAAAAAACGCTGCCCGGGCAGGGGGAGAAAGGGCGGGGTTTAACCGGAATATAACACCGATGTGAAAGTCTTCTGAAAAATGAGAAGACCCGGTAACTATTTGCCTGTGTATTGTTCTAAGGACGTATTACCTCACTCCTTAAAACCAACGAGATGAAACCCGCCAGTTACCTGCGCATATCCCTCATGGGTATGCTTTTCAGTTTTGCATGCACTTCCTGTAAGAAAGACAACACGGCCACAACGGTCACGATTGTTGACCCAACGGTGGTAGGTGCAGCAACCGACAGCACCACTGATTTTACCAGTTACAAAACCATCGCCATTTCCGATTCGGTATCGGTGATCAATGGCTATACGGTTACCAAGGAACTGACAACAACCGAATCGGCCTTTATGCAAACCTTGATTGACAGTCTATCGGCACGCGGCTACCAGATTGTTTCCAGTGCATCGGGGGGGCAGGACCTGCAATTGAATATTACGCGGGTTGCTTCCACCAGCGACGGTCTCATGGATAGTACTTCTTATTGGGCCAATTACGGCGCTTTTTATGCCCCTGCACTCTATAATGAATCAAATTTGAGCTATGGCACAAGGCTGAATACTTCTTTTTCGGTTGGGGATGGCCTGCTGAGTTTTGAGTTATTGGACCTGAAAAATGCGATAGCCAACGGAAGGATCGGCATCCTGTGGGAAGGCGTGGTAATGGGTACTGCGAATATCAATGACGACACCAAAGTGTCGGCCGAAGCAAGTGCGATGCTGGCGGATTCACCGAAGCTCAAAGCAAATTAAAAGAAGGATTTTTTTGGTCTTTGGTACCTCATCTCGATCACGCCGTAGGCGTGGTCGAGATCTCCCCAAGTGCAAAGCATCTCTATATAGAAATCTCTTCATTCGGTATGATGGTGCCCAGGAGATTGCAAGCAGGATTCGAAGCGGTCAGAAGATTTCTCCCCAGAGACCGTAGCGTCTGGGTGTAACAGACTCGTTTTACTCCTTCGAAAGGACGAACCAAAGGCCACAGACCTTTTTAATTCAGTTGCGGATCAATCGGATAATGAATCATCTGGCTGTATTCTCCGCCGAGTTTGGCCAGGGCTGATTTCCAGATTTCAGCCGGCGATAGCTGGAACACCAATGATTTGTTGGCCTGGCTCGTGATCCAGCTTTTTTCGGCGAGTTCCGCTGCCAACTGGTTTTCACCCCAGCCGCTATACCCGATAAAAAAACGGATATCCTGGCGGGCGAGGCGCTTGCTCCGGAGCAGGGACAGTACTTCTTCAAAATCTCCGCCCCAGAAAATACCATCGGTTACTTCCTGTCCGCCGGGGATCAGTTCCGGCTGCTGGTGCAGGAAATGAAGGGTATCTTTTTGCACCGGTCCGCCTTCATAAACGGGGAACCGGATGCCTTCTGCATTTTGCAGGAGGTCTTCGAGGGAGGTATTGTACAATTTGTTCAGTACAAACCCGAAACTTCCTTCGGTACGATGATCGCAGAGCAATACAACCGTACGCATGAAGTTCGGATCCTTCAGAAAGGGGTCGGAAATCAGGATCGTGCCGGGTAAAATTTCGGTCATGAATAAAAGATAAGACAAAGTTCGGAGATCAAAAAATCAAGTTGCAGACGGGCAGTTAAAATCCTGATAAACCTTTGCCACTCATAGGCTTGTTTGGCAGTTCCGGTTATATTTGTAAGGATGAAGAAAACTTTCCCCGTCATCGTCATACTGATTACCCTCTCTCTTTTCGGCCTGATACTCCTGCAGGTATCCTGGTTCAATAATCTGTTGGAAGTAACGCGGAACCAGTTTAAAAACAGTATGGCCGATGTGGTCAGGAAAGTAGCCCTGGATATCGGCCGCAATGTATATTCTGCCCAACTGCTGAGATTGCCGAGACGCAACGGTTTTACCTTCAGTTCTGAATACCATAGTCATATTCTTCGCCCGCCTACCGTCGTGGAAAAGTTCTCCCAGGCGGAAGTACGCCAGAAAATACGTGCCGCTTTTGATCAAACCAACCTGAAGAAAGTACCTTTTGAGTTTGCCGTAACCGATAAGGACGGGGAAATTGAAATGTCGTCCAAGAATTTCGTGCAGGCTTATTATGATACCCTGAATAACCGGCGAACCTTTATTCCGATCAGTCCCGATGATAATACAGATATGATTGAGGCGCCACCGCTGGAAAACCTGGTAGTGATTATTCCGGATTTCCAGCAGCATGTGTGGGGCTCCGTTCGTTGGATCATGTTTGGCGGTATCGTCTTCATGGTAGTGATCCTTGCCGCCTTCTTTGTAACCGTTAAGACTTTGCTGGACCAGAAAAGGCTGAGTGAAATCAAGAGTGATTTTATCAATAACATGACGCACGAGTTCAAGACACCCCTGGCGACGATCTC
>CAZAOR010000464.1:0-6274 GCA_964486805.1 uncultured Sediminibacterium sp.
AGATCAGCAATTTGAGCCAATACTTCAAAACGTATAAACTGGCCTTCTTCATCAGTCCATCCAAGGGCACCTACATGCGATCGGCCATATTGTTGTATCAGCGCTTTGTGGTACCTGAAAATGGCGGCGGTATCCAGCAGACTCATAAAGGGTAAACCTTGGAAAGTTTAGGGGATATCATTTCGTTTGAATAACGGTACGATAAAGTATTTCGTGATGATACCCCCCAATATCAGGGATATCAGGCTGACAATCAGCAGGGTTGTAAATGGAATGTTATAGCAGGAAATGGTGGGATCGGCTACACAATAATTCGTATCATATTCTGCTACCGGCATGGTGGTGTCACCAACTGCTTTTTTCAGCATCAGTACTTCCTGTGAAAATATAGGTGCTTTGGAGCGGGTATCGGTTTTAGGCGGAACCGATCCGAAAACCGGAATCTGGTTATCTGCAAAAACATAGGCCAACGCATTAAAAACACAGAGCAGGCTAAGCGCAAGTAAAGCGTAATAGATCTTTCGTTTCCAGGGCCATTCTTCTCCGGCTGTTTTATTCTTGTAAACATAAAACACGCAAATTATCACAAACGCCAGCAGGAAAAGGACATTCCAGATCAGGAGGAAACTGGTTAACTGGTCATTCACATAATCAAAGCGACTCCTGTACTGTTCTGTTTCTTTTACGCCCTGGTTAGCCACCAGGATCAGGGAATCGATCCGGAGTTCATCCAGGTCCTTATTGATAACTGCCGCGTATTCGGGGTTTTTGATATTCTCAAAGCAGATTTCACAGGGATTATCCATGATATACCGGAACAGAGTCAGGTATCTTGCGGCCTTCTGGAGCAGGTTCAAATGCGTAACGGCATGCATCCCTAAAACACTATCTGGCAGAAAACTGGTATCAACCTGGGCAAACTTGTATGCCATGGCATTCCAGAGATCGGGATAGCCCTTATCATATCCAAGGGCATTGACACAGACACCCCCTAATCCGTTTTGGAGAATAAAATCGTATTTGTTTTCCAGGGTTGCCGCATTATCAAACCAGAGGGTCCTTATTTTTTGTCCTCTTTGATTTGAAGAGTCCATCCGGGCACTGCCTGTTTCATCATACTGCAAGGGCCAATTGAAATGTTGTTGTATATCGCTGTAGGTATAAGTCTGTAAGTATTTGGGCACCCGTAGTCCGGATTTGTCAGCGCGCATACCCCAGTAAACCCCGGAGTAGGGCAGGGTAACAATGAGTTTTTCGGGCGGAATGGCTTGTGACAGGTAATCCGTCAATTGTTTAGCGAGGCTGAAACCTTTTCCTTGTAATGGTGCGATTGGCCGGAATTGTGCGGTATCTGGCTCTGAGAAATCAACCAGGAACCGGTCAACATAGCCGGAGAGCTGTTTGAAATCATAAGTTTCCTCCGGAATCACGGCCGGTAATGTCAGGAATACCTCAAAGCTGTTGTCCTGCATTTTCAGCACCTGTGAAAGGAACTTCATAAAAAGCCGGAAAGATTCACTTTCCGAAGGTCCCAGACCGGTAAACTGGATGTTTACGCCATTTGCTTTTCTGGCTTTCAGTTGCTGGATGACATTGTCAACGAAATTCTTCTCTGCTTTTTCATTGTTGAGGAAATTGCGCAAGCTTGCCGGGAAATCAATTTTAGCAGTAAATAAAACCTTACATCCTGCCTGTTGGGCGGCAGAGATCACAAAAGCGCTATCCCAGCCGTTCAGGCTCTTGAAATTGCCGGTATTGCCATTTACAAAAAGCGCCTGGTAGATGAGCCCGTCCAGCAAACCAAACTGGTAACCGCTGTAATCGCTGCTATTATAATTGTGTATGCCATACACTTCCGCCTTATTGTTTACAACAAGTTCGTACCGGTGTACCAGGTGCTTGGCAGTGTCCTTGATATATTGGATACTTTTCGGGCTTTCCAGTACTTTCCGGATGGCCGCCAATTGCATACGTTTTTCCTTATCGGCAATAATGGGAAATATTTTATTGGCCAGATCACGGGAATCTGCGTCCGCCGGAACTTCAATGGAAGCGGGTGCAGCAACCAACTGATCGGGCGGCTCACTGGCTGCAGGAACTGGGATCAACCGCTTGATCATGGAAAAAAGCGTATCAATCTTTGTGTCCAGGGAATCATACCTCACTCCGATTGAATCGTAATGATTCGCCTCCAGCATTGCGAGTTGCCCTACCAATAAGCGCAGGTTATCGGCCGTTGCCTGGATGGATTGGTTCACACCTAAACTGTCGAAAATAGCTCGGACCCGTTTATCTTCCCTGGCATGTGCATTTTTCCGGAACTTGAAAAGATTCAGGATCTTACCGAAGAATTTGGTATCCACTTTTGGGGCCTGCACTTTCGGTACGCCGATTTTTGGCGGGGTGATCTTGGCAGCTTTTTCAAGACCCTGCAATGCTTTGAGGGCATCGGAAACTTTCGGGGTGGTATCCTGTTCTGCAGGGGTATTACCGTTGATAAAATTGTTGGCAATAGTTGCAGGAGGATCTTCGGGACTGCGTAATCCGGTCAGAAAACTGATGCCTGTCAGCAAACAGCATATGACCAGTAAACGTGGCAGTATGCGTTTGGTTGGCTTCATAAGAGGAACTAAAATATTAATTTATTTAAAGAACGGGCGGTTTTTTTCTAAAAGCATTAATTTTTTATTACTTTAAACGCCCGATTCATGGATAACTGCCCATGATTGGCTAAAATCCATTCTATGATTTATGAAGCATTGACCTGTATCACGGAAGAAATCAATGAATTCTTCCGGACCAAACTCAGGATCAATGAGGAAAAAATAGTTTTATCCGGTATCGTCAACCAGGATGGCACTGTTGCAATACAGGGTGAAAATAAAGTACTGGTCACCCTTGTGAATGTTGAAAAAGAGCCGATCGGAAAAGGCGGCAGTGGTTTTGGCGGAAGAACCCTCTCCAACAGTTCACCGCCGGTCAGTATTAACCTCTATGTTCTTTTTTCCGCTTATTTCTCCAGCGCCAACTATGCAGAGTCCCTGCGGTTTCTCTCTTTTGTCATTTCCTTTCTCCAGGATAAAAATGTCTTTAGCCAATCCAATACGCCGCGACTGGACGACTCGATAGAGAAACTTACATTCGAAATGGAGACAGTCGGCTCGGAAAAACTGAACAATATCTGGGCCACGCTTGGTGCCAAGTATATTCCTTCTGTATTGTATAAGGTGAGGATGCTGACCTTCGATGGACTGATGATCCGGGAATACCGCCCAACTGTGGCTGGTATCGCCAGTTCGGGAGTTCCATCTAATGCGGGATTCCCGGGCGGGCTCGCAGCGGGGAATACGCCAACGGGTGAACAACAACCTGCAACAACCCCCTGATAACATACTTCCATGTCATTTCAATACCAGATATTAACGCGCGTCATGTTCCGGCATAGTTTTTTTCCGGATGGCAGGTACCTGGGCTTCCGGCTGGAACCGGATCCCGAAACCCAGGTGCAACTAAAAAGACTTGCCCTGGTATTTAAACAATTACCCGATGGTTTCCTTCTGGCTTTTGAAACCGGCACTGGTTGGAACCGTTCACGCGAAGATGTTTTACAGGAATCTATTCCCTTGTATTTCCGGATCAACAATAATGATGAACAGTTTTTCAATTATACATCCCAACTGCCTGATCAGATAGATTCCTGTGTGCTTTTTCTGCGTAACAGAAGAGGTACCGGCACCATGGATACCCTACCGGGATATCTCCATGAAAACACCGAATTTTCTGTAAAGGATATACTACATAATCGCCGACCGGATCAGGGCGATCCCTGGGACAGACAGTTTTTTGAAAAGCCTTTTGGATGGCTTGAATTGAATATATACCCAGGACTGGAAGAGGAACTGCGGGCATGTTTTATCAGCAAAGCCACTCAATGGCGGTATATCCTGGCCAGTCCTTATTTACAGGACCTGTCGGATCCTGCAGTGATCCATAAAGACACCAAGAAACCCTTTAGGGGACCGGTTTGGGTGCAATTACCCGATAAGCAACGCAGGATGGCTTTTGAATCAACAGAACCAATTCCCTTATCCGGTAAATCGGAGAAATCATTTCAACTCGTTGAAAATTTCCAACCGGATACCGGCAGGTACAAAGTAGTGATTGGTGTGCTGCCCAATCCGGATATTCGGATGATCTCCCGGATTCATGCAGAAGAAACCGGAGAGGAGGAAGTGAACGATCATAAATTTTCTGAAATCTTTATCTAAATGAATTATATTTAATTCTTCAAATAAAACCACCACAACTATGGCATCTACTTACATGACTCCTGGCGTTTATATCGAAGAGAAGAACGCCTTCCCTGGCTCAGCAGTTGCCGTTGAAACTGCAGTACCCGTTTTTATCGGGTACACCGAAAAAGCTGTGCGAAATGTAAAGTCCTTAATTCATGTACCCACAAAAGTTTCTTCCTTCGCGGAGTATGTAGAAATGTTTGGTGGTGCATTCAACCCGAAATTCACCGTTGCGAAAGCTGCGGCCGGCGCTAAAGACACTTTCAAGGTGGGCGCTGATGACATGACGGTTCAGATCAAGGATAACAACCGGCTTTTTTTCTATAATGCAATCCGTCTTTTTTACATGAACGGCGGCAGCAATTGCTACATTCATTCCGTTGGCACTTATGAAGGAAAGGACAGTCTGGAAATCGATTTCAATGATTTCAAAGGCGATGGCACTCCTGCAAAGCCCAATGTATTTGAAATCCTGAAAAAAGAATTTGAGCCCACTTTGGTGGTGATTCCTGATGCCATTGTAAAAGGGAAAGATGCCTATGAACTGTATCAGCTGGTATTGCAACACTGCCAGGCTACACAAAGCCGGTTCGGTTTGTTTGATGTGGCATTGGGAGATGATGAGCGCAACAATGCCAAGGATTTCCGTGAAGGGATTGGTACAACGGCATTGAATTATGGTGCGGCTTATTATCCCTGGCTCAAAACATCCATTGTAGCGCCATCTGAAGTAAGTTTCCAGAATATTGATGTGCCTCTGAGTGGCCTGTCTGCCTTATTGCCTGCTGACGAAAAAGCTCGGGTAGACGAGTTCATGGCCTTACCGTCTACTGCTGCTGCTGTGGCTATCGTGGAAGATGCAACAAAATCTGCTGCCGAAAAGGCCCCCCATGTGACCAATATCCACCAGTCACTGAAAGCATCCAGTATTTCTTATGTAAAAATATTGGAGGAGATCCGCTCGCAAATCAATCTGTTGCCTCCCAGTTCGGCTCTGGCGGGGATTTATACACTGGTGGATAATACCCGTGGTGTATGGAAAGCTCCGGCCAATGTATCCGTAAGTTCCGTGAATGCACCTTCGCTGAATATCTCTGCCGAAGAACAGCAGTCATTGAATGTGGATGCTGTTTCCGGTAAATCCATCAATGTAATCCGGCCGTTCCCCGGCATCGGAACACTGGTTTGGGGCGCCCGTACCCTGGACGGTAATTCCCAGGATTGGCGCTATGTGAATGTGCGTCGGACACTCATCATGATTGAGCAATCCCTGAAACTGGCTACCCGTGCTTATGTATTTGAGCCGAATGATGCCGGAACCTGGGTAACGATCAGCAGTATGATGAATAATTTCCTGTATAACCTGTGGAAGCAGGGAGCGCTGGCAGGCGCTGCACCGGAGCAGGCCTACTCCGTTTCTGTTGGTCTTGGCGCAACCATGACGCCCACCGATATACTGGATGGCATCATGCGTATTACCGTGAAAGTAGCTATTGTTCGCCCGGCTGAGTTTATCGTGATTACATTCCAGCAGCAACAACAGCAGTCATAATCCATTCACCCTTTTATATCTCATTCCATCAATCTTTAAAAAAAATATTTTATGGCAGATAATGGCGCAGCACAATCCGCAGCAACCTGGCCCTTGGTCAAATTTCAGTTCTCTGTTAAAATAGGCAGCGATGAACTGTTTTTCCAGGAAGTAACCGGCCTTACTTCAGAAACCCAGGTGATCGAATACAGGGCAGGTAACAGTGCCGCTTTTTCGACTGTGAAAATGCCGGGTATCAAAAAATTCGGGAATATCACCCTGAAGAAAGGTCTTTTCAAGGACGACAAAAAAATGTGGACGATGTACAACGAGATCAAGATGAACACAATTGAAAGAAAAACAGTTGTGATCAGCCTCCTGGACGAGTCCAATGCACCTGCTATGACATGGAATCTCACCAATGCGTTCCCGGTGAAAATGACCGTTA
>CAZAOR010000465.1:0-3563 GCA_964486805.1 uncultured Sediminibacterium sp.
TGTCTATTACAAAAGTGGTCCGATCATACAGCGTTTCTTCTGACAAGGATATCTCCTCTTCCTGCATCCGGCAAAAATAGGACTTGTATATCAATGCCCGCAACGCTTAGCCACGCAAGCCGTACATTTGCATATGCAGCAAGTTGTTGTTTTCAAGGACCTCGGCCATATGCCATACCAGGCTGCCTGGGATTACCAGGAAGAACTGCTGAAGGATAATACGGATATCAAGTACCAGGCAAGACGGGAGGGGAGCGGCCAGGATCCGCAGAACCTGCCTACGCAACATCACCTCTTGTTTGTTGAGCATCCGCCTGTTTTTACACTGGGCAAAAATGGCCAGGAAAGCCATATCATCTGGGATGAATCAGCGCGCCGCAAAAAGGGGATTGAGTATTTTCACATCAACCGGGGAGGCGATATTACATTTCATGGACCTGAACAACTGGTAGGTTACCCGATCCTGGACCTCGAAAAATTTAAACCTGACCTGGGTTGGTACCTGCGTAGCCTGGAAGAAGTTATTATAGCAGTTATGGCCGAATACGGGTTAAAAGGCCAGCGGAGTCAAGGTGAAACAGGCGTTTGGCTTGATCCCGACTTGAAAGGGCGGGAACGTAAGATCTGCGCCATGGGGATCAAATGCAGCCGCTGGATTACCATGCATGGATTCGCCTTCAATGTAAATACCGACCTGGATTATTTTTCGGGAATTGTTCCCTGCGGCATTGAGAATAAACAGGTCACTTCCCTGCAAAAGGAATTAAGCCGGAAAGTACCAATGGAGGAAGTGAAAAGCCTGGTACAAAAACATTTTGAATCGGTATTCGGTTGCAGGCTTATTATGCAAGCCGGATGATCAGTCACGCGAAAGGTAAAAACGGTTCCGCTCTTTCAGGACCTCATCCTCATATAATTCAAACCGGAACCAGCCGGCATGTACAAAATCTGTTTTGTCGAGAATAAGCTCGGACTCATGCGGATTTTTCACTTCAAACAGGACGGATCCGTCCGAATCAAAAAATACGATCCGGTAATGGTGCATCCTGACCAGGGGCAAATGTAAAGTCAGGTACCCCCGTTTATCGGTGAAGACATAGGGTGAGGGCTGCCACCTGGGAACGAATGGCCGTATTTCAGCATGGCTGTCATCTGTTATCTGCAGCGTATCTTTTGTGCGTGTCAGCACTGAATCTCTGAAATGTTTAAAAACCTTCCAATGCATCTGGCTGACCAGGCTGTCATGCCGGTAAACATATACATAACTGTCAGGAGGTGGGATATAGGGGAATAACTGCGCCTGGTTTGTGCTCAGCCCCAGCAGGGTATCCCGGGTTCTTTTCAGCAGGGAGTCCTTAAAAACCCGGTATGCTTTTGCAGGATAAACAGCCAATAAACTATCACCCTGGTAAATGCGGATAAAATTTCTGGTTCTTTTATGTTCATCCGGTGTCCATTCAACAGCATTTTCATTCAACCGGTGCAATCGGTCAGTAGTTTGACGGAAAATCGAATCTTTGAAAAAAGCATATTTCTCCGGGGAAAGCCGGTATAATCTTCTTTTCCGGAAAAAGATATCGGTGTATTTACCGGGTTTATCCGCTTCTGTATGACGACTAATTGCTTCCACATTTTTCCCGGGTGGATTTGTTGTCGGAATACTTGGGGGTATGCTCGCAGCAGGTGGCGGATTAACGGGTTCGGTAACGCGTACCAGCGGGATAGCAGGTGTAAAAAACCAGGCTCCGCCCTGCAACACATAAAATATCCGGTAATAGGATTTTGCACCGGGGAGGGGTTTACTATCCACAAAGCCATTTTGTTCCAGTTCCGGCGATTGGGCTGAAAAAATGGTTCGGAAATTGGCGCTGCTGTCTGCCGATCGTTGAACCGCCAGTTGAATACAATGCGGGAAGGGATTATGCCAACTGATTTGTATCTTATCCCGCATGAGTTCTTTTACCTGGAAGCCAGGAAGGGAGGTCTGGGCCACTCCTTCGGTGATAAACAGGCTCCCTGCCATGAAAAATAATAAGGGGAGAAAACGAGGCATCGGCGACAAAGATAAAGATTGGTTGCTTTTAAAATTAAAATAGCAATACCCCTGGCGGGAGAGACCGGTTACCCTGTAGTCCCCCGCTGTGAATCACCAATATACGGCTGCCGGAAGGAAAATAGCTTTTTTCAATCAGGTCTTCTGTTGCATAAAAAAGTTTACTGGTATACACAATATCAGTCGGCACTTTTGTCCTTTCGCAGAATCAGTTCATGAATTGCAACAGCGCCGGTGGATGTTTGGCATATCCCCCGAAATGATAATCATGCAGGATATGGAAACTGCGTGTTTCCTTCTCCGGTGGGAGCATCGCGCGTACCTCATCTTCCAGTGATAAATGATTTTTCAATACACTGATGCCAATTACCTGTTGTGCCGGTAATGCTGCCGATAATAAACCCGCCAACATCGTACCAGTGCCAACGGCACAGATGATATGGGTAAAAGAACTTGTGTCTGTTGCCTGCAGGATCGTGGCGGCGCCCTGCACTCCTTTTGCTCCCCTGCCTCCTTCCGGTATCCAGTAAACGGATGGATCAGCAAAGCGGGCGACTAAGGCATCCGGGTTTTTGTAGGCCTGCCGGGAAACAAAAAAAAACGCCATCCCATAACCAGCAGCCTCCGCTAGGGCCGGGGATAATACAGCGGGCATTTCTCCTCTCACAATCCCGATACTTTTAAAACCGGCTTTCCTGGCAGCATAAGCAGTTGCAACCAGGTGGTTGGAGTAAGCACCTCCCATCGTGAGAATGGTGCTACAGTTGCTTTCTGCAGCGCTGGACAGGTGATAACGTAATTTAAACCACTTGTTACCCGAAATAACCGGGTGTACGAGATCAAGGCGCAAAATATCTATTGTCAAAGGAAATTCCTTAGCGCCTAAGGGCAGTTTTGTAATTGGTACCGGCGAAATGGCCTCAGATATGTTCATGCGGGACAACAAAAATTGGATATTTTCGCAACAATAATGATACAAAATATGAAACCCACTTTAGTGATTCTCGCAGCCGGTATGGCAAGCCGCTATGGAAGTATGAAACAAATAGCTTCTTTTGGTCCCTCCGGTGAAACTATTATGGACTATTCTATTTATGATGCCATCCAGGCCGGTTTCGGGAAAGTGGTTTTTATTATCCGGGAAGAGTTTGCTGAAAATTTCAAAGCCATTTTTGAGCCTAAGCTGGCCGGAAGAATTGCTACGGATTACGTGTACCAGCATCTGACCGATTATACCAACGGGTACCCGGTTCCTGAAACACGTACGAAACCATGGGGAACCGCCCATGCGGTGCTTTGTTGCAAAGGAAAGGTGCATGAACCTTTTGCGGTAATCAATGCGGATGACTATTACGGAAGGGATGCTTTTGAGAAAGCCTTTGATTTTCTGACAAAACAGTGTAATGAACAAACCTATTGCATCATCGGATATGCTTTACGAAATACCCTCAGCGATAACGGCAGTGTCAGCAGGGGAGTATGCGAAGTGGATGCAGATGGTAATCTGACC
>CAZAOR010000466.1:0-3270 GCA_964486805.1 uncultured Sediminibacterium sp.
AGAAAATTTTACAAGACTGGAGGGACATTTTTCCTATTGTGGCAATACTGCAGAACTCACAGAACAATTGCGAACCCTGATCAGTACGCGTAAGTGGGAACGGGTATGTGTGCTGGAAAATCAATGGAAGGAGCTGCTATCTGCTGCAGGTTTCGCAGATAAGCTGACCGAAGATGTTGCAAGCTGTGATGTATCCGTTACGGGCTGTGAATACCTCGTTGCAAGAACAGGCAGCATGGTCATGAGCAGCGCACAGCAAAGCGGCCGCACCACCAGCGTTTATGCGCCGGTACATATCTGTATCGCTTTCAGTCGTCAACTGGTTTATGATATCAGCGAGGCCCTGCAGGGGGTACAGGAATCCTATGGTACATCCTTCCCCTCACTGGTAACCCTGGCAACAGGGCCCAGCCGGACGGCAGATATTGAAAAGACCTTGGTAGTAGGCGTTCATGGCCCGAGGGAAGTTTTTTGCTTCCTGGTCGATAATGTATAATGCAAAAATCATGGCGGATCCAACCCTTCTGAAACTGTTTGTTTACGGTTCGCTGCGCAGCGGATTCCAACATCCTGCCTACGGATATATCAGCCGCTACTTTCAACTCTGCTCCCCCGCAACGGTGCAGGGGCGGCTTTATGATATGGGAACCTATCCTGCCGCTGTTCCTGCCGAAGATGGACGACTCATCGGGGAACTGTATGAATGCGTTCGCCCGGACGAATTCAATTATGCAATAGCCCAGTTGGATGATTATGAAGGGATATACCCGGAAAACGGCGAGCCGGCGCTTTATCGTCGCGACCAGGCAGAAGTCACCTTGCCGGATAACAGCAAAACCATTGCCTGGATTTACTGGTATCATGGAGATATCACGGGAAAACCAGTCATAGCCCATGGCGATGGACTGAAATATCTCCATAAAAATAACCCAACCTGAACCGGCGGCATGGAGAAAAAAATCTATTTTCTATCTGATTTTCACCTCGGCGCTCCGGATCATGCATCCAGCCTCATACGCGAGAAGCAGATTGTCAAGTTCCTGGAAAGCATCCGGTATACCGCATCCGAAATCTTTATCCTTGGCGATATTTTCGATTTCTGGTATGAATACCGAACGGTAGTGCCCAAAGGATATGTACGACTCTTAGGCACCCTGGCATCCATGCGGGATGCCGGCATCCCGATCCAGGTATTTATCGGGAACCACGATATGTGGATGCGGGGGTATTTTGAAAAAGAACTGGATATCCCGGTGCATTATCATCCCATGAGAATTGAACGTAACGGCAAAACCTTTTTTATCGGCCACGGAGATGGCTTGGGCCCGGGCGATCATGGATACAAATTCCTAAAGAAGATATTCCGGAACCCATTTTGCCAATGGCTGTTTGGTCAGTTACATCCAAGCTGGGGCATGGGCCTGGCCAATTATTTCAGTCGCAAAAGCCGGGAAAAAACCGGGTTTGCCGATGCGGAATTCCTGGGAGAAGATAAAGAATGGCTGATCGTTTATTGCAAGGAACAATTGACATATCAGCATGTTGACTATTTTGTATTCGGGCATCGTCATTTCCCGCTCGACTGGCCCCTGCCAGGTAACAGCCGTTATATCAACCTGGGCGACTGGATTCGGAATTTCACCTATGCCGAATTCGATGGGCAGAACCTGCAACTGATGAAATGGTCGCCGGAAAAAGAGACCATATCGTAACTTGCAGTTATGGGAAAATTTCTGCAACAGGAAATATTCAATAATGCAATCGCCAGCTATTTATACGTTTTGGGCGTTATCCTGCTGGCGGTATTTATCAAGCGGCTGTTCTCCCGCTACCTGGCTGGCTTAATATTCCGGTTGGCTTCAAAGGCCGAAAAACACATTACCCGGCGGCAGGCTTTCCTGGATCTGTTGGTGGCACCCCTGGATATGTTCCTGGTGGTATTGGTGTCGCTGGTAGCCCTGGATAAACTCAATTTCCCGAAAGACCTGGATTTTAGGATATTCCATGTAACGCTGCGACAGTTACTGGATTCGGTTTCATCCGCTGTGCTGATCATCCTTTTCATCTGGTTATGCCTGCGCCTCATTGATTTTGTGGCGATGATTCTGGAAGAGAAAGCGAATCTCACCAAAGACCAGACCGATAACCAGTTAATCGTTTTTTTCAAGGACTTTTTAAAAGTGATCCTGGTGATCATCGGCATCCTGCTGATCCTCCGGTTTGCGTTTAACCGGGATGTTGGCAACCTGCTTACGGGACTCAGTATTGTTGGCGCTGCAGTAGCGCTGGCTACGAAGGAGAGTATGGAAAACCTGATCGCTTCTTTTATTATCTTTTTTGATAAACCCTTTGTTACCGGCGACCTGGTAAAAGTGAACAGTTTTACCGGTAATGTAGAAAAAATCGGGCTGCGCAGCACCCGTATCCGCACCGCCGAGAAAACGTATATATCCGTTCCGAATAAGCAAATGGTGGATACCATTGTTGACAATATCACCCTGCGAACACAGCGTAAAGCAGAGTTAAAACTGGAACTGAGCCTGTCTGCCAAGGCGGAGCAACTAAAGGAACTGATCGAATCAATCCGTACTATACTGGTAAAGCCTTCCATTGAAAACAGAATCCTTTATCTCTCCGACACCGGCCGCAATGCGCATGTGATTGCGATAGAATACTATACTACCATGCAGCAAAGCATAGAGGAATTCCTGGCATTGCGCCAGGCCGTGAATCTCGAAATCATTGACCTGATCCGCCAAAAAGGCATCGAATTTGCGGCTTCCAGTACCACGGTGGTGGTAAATCAGGCGCAGAAATAGGAGCAGGGTCTCTGCTTTTTGTTGTTAGTCTTCAGGAAGAAGCCATCATGCATAAAGGGACTAATTACCAAACCGTAAAGACCAACTTCCCTACAGGCTTGCTTTCAGTTCCAGTAAAAATGAGCGGAATTTGTTGAGGGAGTTCACCAGTTGCGCCTGCAGATCGGCTTCCTGTCGTTTGTTCCTGAGGTAATTTTTTGCGCCGTCAATTGAAAACTTTCTTTGTCGCAGCAGGAAATAAATCAGTTGCAGGTTCTTGATATCTTCCACCCGGAAAAGACGATCCCCTTTACGGGTTTTGCGGGGTTGCAGGATATCGAATTCATTTTCCCAGTAACGCAGCAGGGAGGTGTTTACCTTGAACCAGCCGGCAACCTCGCTGATGCTGTAATAGAGTTTTTGTTTCAGTATTTCATCATCCGGTACTTCTACCAGATCAGCTTCCTGGTCC
>CAZAOR010000467.1:0-14937 GCA_964486805.1 uncultured Sediminibacterium sp.
GACAGTACCAATTTCAATGCAGTTACCCGTGCAGACCTGAGCCAGGTAAAAGCGGTTTTTCATAAACGTATCAGCGGGATCAGCGTGCTGCATATCGGCGGTGAATACTGGTACAGTTACAATAAAAGCCGGTACAATCAATACAACAACCTGCTTCCGGATCATTTCAGCTCCCTGTTTTCAGAAGCAGACCTGTATATCACCAATGCCCTGGCAGCCAAAGCAGGCCTGCGTTTGGAGTATTCTTCCTTATTGGGCAAAGCCAACCTGGCGCCCCGTATTTCACTGGCGTATAAAACGGGGGAACACAGCCAGATGAGTATCGCTTATGGGGATTTTTACCAGAAGCCGGAAAACACGTACCTGTATGTTACCCGGAGTTTCGGTTATACCAAGGCCACCCATTATATCATCAACTATATACGCACCACCACTTTGCAAACATTCCGGGTAGAGGCTTTTTACAAAAAATATGCGGATCTCGTAAAAACTTATCCGGCCTATAACAATGATGGTACCGGTTATGCAAAAGGGATTGAATTATTCTGGCGCGATAAAAAAACCTTCAAAGGACTGGATTACTGGATCAGTTATTCCTATCTCAACACCAAGCGTAATTACCTGAATTACCCGACAGAACTGCAACCGAATTTTGCAGCCGATCATACTGCGTCCCTGGTAATGAAAAGGTTCATTACCAAAATCAATACCGGCTTTAATTTCACCTATACCTATGCAACCGGGCGCCCCTACTACTATATGGTACAGAATGGGCAGCAGTATAAAATAGCTGACCAGGGTAAAACCATTGATTATAATACGTTAGGATTCAGTCTCAATTATCTCCAGTCTATGGGGAAAGCCTATGCGGTATGGGTTGCTTCAATTACCAATGTGCTGAACAATAACCAGGTATTCGGATATAATTATTCGCATGATGGTGCCCGCAAAGAAGCCATCACACCTGCGGCGCCCCGCTTCTTTTTCATTGGCCTGTTCCTGAGCTGGGGTGTTGACCGACGCCAGGACGCCATTAATAATAACCTGTAAAAATTAATCATCATTAAAATCAAACCGGATGAAACACTTACTTATCGTGATCAGCCTTTTTTTCGTTGGCATCTGTATGGCCCAGGACCGTTACGTGGCGGGGATGACGCGCGGGTTGCAGCAACTGCAGGCTGCTAAAACTGCCGATGATATGACCAGTACTTCTTCGTTTTTTGAGCGGATCGGTGAAGCGGAGAAAGATAAATGGCAGCCTTATTACTATGCGGCTTATACCAATTATCTTACCGGCTGGATGAATCCCAAAGCTGATAAAGACAAGGTTGCAGCAAAAAGCAAAGACCTGATAGAAAAAGCCATTGCAATGGAACCGAATAATTCCGAATTATTCTGCCTGAAACAAATGGTTGCGATCCTGCAAATGACGGTAGATCCGATGAGCCGCTGGCAGAGCTATGGTGCGGAAGCCCGTAACGACCTCGATCAGGCTATCAAAGCTGATCCCAACAATCCCCGTATCTACCTGCTCGATGGCCAAACCCTGATGAATACACCGGAAGCCTATGGAGGCGGCAAGGCAGCAGCAAAGAAGCAATTTGAAAAAGCAGTGGAATTATTCAAAACATTCAAACCCGCTTCTCCCTTCGATCCTAACTGGGGCAAAGAAGAAGCAGATAAATTCCTGGCCGCCTGCAGCACCGACAAATAAGCTAAATGATTTTAGAATTATCTTTAATGCCATGCCCGGTCTCTATTCCTCATTGATTGTCATGCATATTGCCGGCGGCAGTACCGGTTTGATTGCTGGTACCACCGCAGCCATCACCCGGAAGGGTAATCGCCGACACCGGTTTGCGGGTAAGGCCTTCTTCTACGGGATGTTATTGGCTTCTCTGAGCGCTGGTTTATTGAGCTGGCTGCCCGGTCATGAAAATATTTTTCTGTTCGCGGTGGGAGGGTTTACGTTGTATATGATCTGCAGCGGATACCGCGCCATATTTCAGAAACGGCAATGGAAGTCGGGGGAAGGGTTGCCTATTTGGGATGCTTTGGTCACCCTGTTTGGAGCGGGTTTTGGCAGTTGCTTATTGTATCTAGCCGTACAATTATTGCGGAGTACGGGCTTATTCGGACTGGTGCCGATGGTATTTGCGCTGGTTTGCTTGTTTTTTGCCTGGGCAGATCTGCAACTGGTCCTGGGTAAAACAACCGTTAAGCATCGATGGCTGACCAATCATATCAGTCGCATGATGGGCGCCCTGATCGCATCTTATACTGCTTTCCTGGTGGTGAATGTTCAAATACAGCAACAATGGATTTTATGGCTGTTGCCTACCCTGGTAGGCGGCTTTTTCATCCGGTATTTTCTCCGGAAATACACGCACACAAATAAATAAATTGCCGGTTATGGAACCCGATCAATCTTTTACACCACAACAAAGCCTCGACCTGATTCGCAATATGATCCAGGCAACGAGGGGAACTGTTGCAGACAACAGTTTCTATTTCCTGCTCTGGGGCTGGATGGTAGCCATTTGCTGTATGGTTGCCTACTTTCTGAAAGTAGTCATTCATTATCCCCAGCATTACCTGGTCTGGTGGCTCATGCCGGTTGGGGGTATTGTTTCCTGGATATATGGAGCCAGGCAGGAGAAAAAGAAAAGATCCAAATCGTTTACCGATGAAATGCTGGATTATGTTTGGATAGCGATCGCCATTTCCTTCATTGTACTGGTACTTATTAATATGTTCGGCGGAACCTGGCAAACAGCCACTACCTATTATATCCTTTTGTATGCGATCGGTACCTATATTACTGGCAGGATCTTGCGATTCAGGCCCCTGGTTTGGGGCGGTTTATTGAATTTTGTACTGGCGGTTATTTCTGCCCGCCTGAATTATGACCAGCAGTTGCTGATGGGTGCCTTTGCCATTGCCACCAGTTATATTTTACCAGGCCACTTGTTGCGGGCCAGGTTTCAAAAAGAAAAACAAGAAGCGTATGCCTGATACACCAATCATGTCGGAACAGGAAAGCCTGGCACTGATCACCTCCATGATCCAGAAAGCCCGGAACTCCTATATTGAAACGGGTGTGGGCCCTTTATGCTGGGGCGTACTGATCAGCTTCTGCAGCCTGTTTACCTGGGCGGAAAAGCATTTTGATTTCCAGCTAGGGGCGGATATCTGGCTTTTATCGCTTATTGCATTGATACCCCAGGTATACTTTTCGGTCAGGGCCAGGAAAACCCAGCAACATGTAGCCCATGATGAGATCGTTATGAACTATGTATGGTCTGCTTTTGCTGTTTGCATCTTCCTGCTTTCTTTTTATGCCAGCCAGGTGCAGGCGCCGCATGTTACGGCCCTGCACATGATGATCTTTGGTATCCCCACTTTCATAACCGGTGGATTCCGCCGTTTTCCGCCGATGATTATCGGTGGGTTGATTTGCTGGATCTGTTGTGTAGTCAGTGTCTATACGGATTTTGAAACAGATATGCTGCTGATGGCGGCATCTGCTTTGTTTGCCTGGCTCATCCCGGGAATCATCCTGCGTAAACGATACCTGAAACTGAAGCATGTTTAAGGAACTGGACCCGATATTACATTCGCAGCTCCGGTTAGCCGTGATGAGCCTGCTGATTGCGGTGAAGGAAGCGGAGTTTACTTTTATCCGCGAGAAAACCAATGCCACAGCGGGTAACCTCAGTGTACAGGTACAAAAACTGAAAGAAGCCGGTTACATTGAGGTAAGCAAGCAGTTCAAAGATAATTATCCCCAAACCACCTGCCGGATCACCCAAAAAGGGGTTGCCGCTTTTGAAGCCTATGTGCAGGCGCTGCAGCAGTATCTGAATGTTGGGAAATAAGCATGAAAATGAAAATCGGCGCGATCACCGGATGAAAATCGAAGCAATAGCGAAGACGCCGACATGCTGATTCAGCGGGATCGGCGGGATGAAAAATGAGGGGCTTAACTTTTCATTCCTTTGCCTTTTCCTGCTATCCGAGTATCTTTGCACCTGCCCCATGTCTACCCTCGTACAGGTATCCCACCTCAGCAAACAATTCCAGCACCTGACTGCTGTGGATGATCTCAGCTTTAATGTGGAAGAAGGAGATGTTTACGGTTTCCTGGGTCAGAACGGCGCCGGTAAGAGTACCACCCTGCGCATGCTGCTGACACTGATCGCACCGAGTTCGGGACGGATTGAGATGTTCGGGAAGTCCCTGTCATCCGCCAGGAAAGAGATATTGTCAAGGGTGGGCGCCATGATCGAAAAGCCGGATTTGTATAAATACCTTTCGGCTTATGATAACCTGGAACTTTTTGTACGGCTCAGCGGTATCAGGCCGCAAAGGGCCAAACTGATGGCGGAATTGGAGCGGGTAGGCCTGGCAGGCAGGGCGAAGGATGCAGTACGCACCTATTCCCAGGGCATGAAACAAAGACTGGGGATCGCCATCGCGCTGGCACATGATCCGGACCTGGTGATCCTGGATGAACCCACTAACGGACTCGATCCGCAAGGTATTGCCGATATCCGAAACCTTATCCTCCACCTGCATAAAGACCTGAAGAAAACCCTGATTATCTCATCGCACTTGCTCAGCGAAATGGAACAGGTGGCTACCCGCATCCTTATCATTGACCAGGGTAAAAAAATGATGGAGGGGTATACCGCTTCCTTGCTGGATCCATCACGCACGATCGTGTCCCTGCAAACAACCGATAATAAAGCGGCCGGCGATTTCCTGGCTGGCTCGGCCTGGTCATCCGCCTTGCAGGAAACGAAGGAATCCGAGATCCTCCTGCAGATGCGCAAAGACAGGATACCCGAACTGGTCAGGGATTTAATTGCGCAGGCAGTTGCCGTATTGTCGGTACAGGCCCGGCATTCCTTGGAAGACTATTTTTTACAGGTAACTACCGGAAAACAACATGTGGACACTCACGCGCATTGAATTGTATAAGGTATTCCGCAGGCCACGCACCTATATCGCTTTTGCCGCGATTACAGGCCTGATCGGTATTATACAGTTCGGTTTGAAGATGGATGGTAATTCCTATGTGGCCTTTCTCATGCGGGATATCAGCGCTTCTATTTCGGTAGATGGTAAAATACTGAATGGCTACCTGGTTTGTTTTATTGTATTGCAGATATTACTGGTGCATGTGCCGCTGCTGATTGCGCTGGTTTCAGCCGATATGATCTCAGGCGAAGCCAATATGGGTACACTCCGTCTGTTATTGACAAAACCGGTTTCAAGAACGGAACTGCTGACCGCCAAATTTCTCGCCTCCCTTATTTATACTTTCATGCTGCTGGTCTGGATGGCCATACTGGCTTTGTTCGTAAATATGCTGTTGTTCGGTACGGATGATCTCTTCCTGCTTAAATCGGATTATGTCGTATTGATCCGGAGAGACGATGTATTCTGGCGCTATGTATGTGCTTTCGGCTTTGCCGCGATCGCCATGGTGACCGTAGCATCCCTGGGCTTCCTTTTTTCTGTTTTTGCCGAAAATTCGATTGGACCGATCGTTGCCACTATGAGTGTGATCATTTTCTTTACGATCCTCAGCACGCTCAATATTCCCGTCTTCAATGCCATAAAACCGTATCTCTTCACCACCCATATGATCGGCTGGAAGGAATTTTTTGATATCAAAGTCAATGCAAACAATGAAGCCATCATTGGCAGCATCCAGCGACCAGGCAGGATACTGGCATCCGCCGGCATACTGGTACTGCATATATTCCTGTTCTTCGGCCTGGCTGTCTGGATATTCCGTAAAAAAGATATTGTAAGTTGAATATGCCATCCCATCCCATTCGCATCATCAAAAGATGCCTGCCGGTTTTTATCTGCCTGTTTTGCAGTTCCGTTCATGCACAGGATATGAATGCACTGGTGGAGAAACTGAAAACCAAACTGGACCAGGTAAAGGATTATACCGCGGAGGGAATGATCAAAACAGATGTGGCTTTTATTAAAGCGCCGGTTGGCAAAGTGAAAGTCTATTATAAACAGCCGGATCATTTTCGCTTGCAGAAAGAAAAAGGCATTTCGCTCTTGCCCCGCGGCGGCGTATCTGTCAATATGCGTTCGATCTTATCGGTAAAAGACTTTGTGGCTATCGGCGCGGGAAAAGACCAGGTGGATGGGGTGCCCGTAACCGTGGTGAAAGTGATCCCATCCGGCGAGAACAATGATATCGTTTTGTCTACCCTGTATATTGATGAAGCCCGTTTACTGGTGCTGAAAGCCATAACCACCACCCGGGATAATGGCACGTATGAAATCAGCATGCGGTATGGTAAATATGCCGCTTACGGACTTCCGGATAAACTGAGTTTTGCTTTCAATACCAAGGATTACAAACTGCCGAAAGGTGTCACGCTTGAGTTTGAAGATGAGGCTCCGCCTGCTGCCAGGAATATGAAAAACAAAAAAGGCCGGATTGAGATCACTTATCATACCTATACCATTAACCAGGGGGTGCCGGATCAGGTCTTTGGTCTTTAGTCTTTGGTCCCTTTGGATAGTCTGGATAGTCAGTCCAGTCATCCTTCACACCTCCTAAAATACGCGTACCTGCCAGCTTACTGTGAATTGGGCATCGGGTTCAAGGTGGTGAATACCTTCTTTATGGGTTAGTTCGCCATCCGTATCAACACTGTCCGCGATACCGCACCAGGGTTCCAGGCAAACAAAATCAGCGTCCCTTGCACTCCAGATACCATAGTAAGGAAATCCTTCAAAATGCATTTCCACACCATAGTTGTGTTTTATGCTGCGGATAGCTATTTTCCGGGAAGCCATATTTTTAAAGACCAGGGCGTCCTGGTGAAAAAGCTGCTTAGTGAGTGGCAATGTCTTTTCATGGTTCAGCAGGGGTAAGGGCTTTGATTCAATCAATCCATCTGCTGAAAGCGGCCAGCGGCCAATCGTTTCCGGCTGATCCCAGGCCAGGAAATAGTCTTC
This sequence comes from uncultured Sediminibacterium sp., assembly GCA_964486805.1. Taxonomy (GTDB): domain Bacteria; phylum Bacteroidota; class Bacteroidia; order Chitinophagales; family Chitinophagaceae; genus Sediminibacterium. The sequence goes on from CAZAOR010000467.1 coordinate 7,003, forward strand.
AAAAAGATCAGTGCTTTTCATCGGAACCCGAAATGCAGGATGCGCGCCGATGGAAAAATATTGTGTAGCAGTTCCCGTGTTGCTGACCGTGTATCCAACCTGCAACTGGTTATGCTGCAGTGTGTAGCGGATGGTTAGCTGGAAAGCGAAGGGGTAATGGGCAAGGGTTTCTTCATCGGATACTAAGCTGAAGCAAAGACTGTTGGCTGATTGCCCGGTAAGAAGAAAGGAACGTTCCCGGGCAAATCCATGACGGGGCAAATGATAAACCTGTCCATTGTACCGGTACTGCCCGTTTTTCAGACCGCCAACGATCGGGAAAAGAATCGGGCTGCTCTTGGACCAGAAAGCCGGGTCACGTTGCCAGATATATTCAATGCCGGTTTCCCTGTTAAAGAATGATCTGAGTTCTGCACCGAGGGAAGATACCTGTATGGAGCAGTTACCCTGTGAGAGTTGGTGGATCATGCTTCTGATTCTTCAATTTTTTCATCTACGGCGTTGGCCATCATGCGGGCGCTGATTTTTTTGAGGGGGTTCTTACGCATCTCTGCATAACCGGACCTGGCCCGGATAATATCCGCGCATTCAAAAATAGCAGCCAGAAAGGAGCTGTGATCTGCCCGGCCTTTACCGGCGATATCGAAAGCCGTACCATGGTCGGGACTGGTACGCACAATCGGCAAGCCTGCCGTAAAGTTGATACCCTCACCGATTGCCAAAGATTTAAAAGGTATCAGACCCTGGTCATGGTACATCGCTAATACCCCATCAAAACGCTCAAACTGGCCCCGGGCAAAAAATGCATCGGGGCTGTAGGGGCCAAATACAAGCATCTGGTTCCTGGCTTCTTTCACGGCAGGTCGGATGATGTTTTCTTCCTCGGTACCGATCAGTCCTTCATCGCCGGCATGGGGGTTAAGTCCTAAAACCGCTATCCGCGGTTTGTCAATGCCGAAATCTTTTTGCAGGCTGTTATGCATGAGCTTCAGCTTGCCCAATATATTTTCCCGGGTGATTTGTTGTGCAACTTCACCTACAGGAATATGTTCTGTAACAAGTCCGATCCGCATATTATCCGCTACCATGAACATCAGCACATCCGGTACGCCGAACCTGTCTTTCAGGAACGGGGTATGACCACTGTAGGGAAACTCAGCCGACTGGATATTTTTCTTATGTACAGGTGCTGTTACAAGTCCCTGCAAGCTCCCTTCTTTCAGGCCCTGCACTGCCTGTTCCAAAGCGATGAGGGCATATTTACCGCCGATCTCTGATAACTGGCCGGGTGTGATATTGACTTCTTCCTCCCAGCAGTTAACCAGGTTGGCCTGTTTGGTATTTAAACGGGTCAGATCTTTTACGATGGTATAACTGAAATTATTTTCGGGTAATCCTTTCCGGTAAAAATTGATCGTTTTATTGCTCGCGAAAACAACCGGTGTGCAAAACTCAAGCAAGCGGTTATCGGAAAGGGTCTTGATGATCAGTTCCGGTCCGATCCCGTTCAGATCGCCGCAGGTAATGCCTATGACCGGCTTTTGTGTTTCTTGGCTCATACACTTGATACTATTGATTGGTAAAAGTACGAAGGAAAGCCCAATGCCCGGGAAAGGGTTAGTTTTGCGGGTATGGAGTATACGCTGAAGAAATCACTGGGTCAGCATTTCTTAAAAGATGAGGCAGTCAGTATCCGGATCCGGGAGGCTTTGCAGGTGGTTCCATTCACCCAACTACTGGAAGTGGGCCCGGGCGGCGGGGCTCTTACGCGGCACCTGTTCAACTGGCCGGGGGTTGATTTCAAAGCGGTGGAACTGGATCAGGAAAAACTGGATTACCTGGTACGAACTTATCCGGCCATTGCCGGTAAACTGATAGCGGGAGATATTTTACAGATAGCGCCTCCTTTTGCAGGCAGTTTTCATGTGGCGGGTAATTTTCCCTACAACATTTCTTCCCAGATTTTGTTTCGTATGCTGGAATGGAAGGAGCAGGTTCCCCTGATGGTAGGGATGTTCCAGAAAGAAGTAGCGGAGCGGGTGGTATCGGCCCCGGGCAGCCGGGTATATGGCATTCTCAGTGTGCTTATCCAGGCATTTTATGAAGCGGAATACCTGTTTGATGTTCCGCCGGAAAGTTTTAATCCGCCTCCCAAAGTCATGAGTGGCGTGATCCGGCTGGTAAGGCGCAAAGAACCGGTACCGATGCAATCGGAACGGAAACTGCAGGTACTGGTAAAAGCTGCATTTAACCAACGGAGGAAAATGCTGCGCAATGCCGTAAAGGGCTTATTCACACCGGACATTTTGCAGGATGCCTTGTTCGATAAGCGGGCGGAACAATTGAGTGTGGAACAGTTCTGCCGCCTGAGTTTTCTGATGGTTTAGTAAATGATGCATGGAACGTAAAGTCATTATAACTGCCAAGGCGCATCCTTACTTATCCGAACGGCTAAGGTCATCGGGCTATACCGTATTGGACCAGCCGGATATTACCTATGATGAACTGGCCGATTTAATACCGGGTATAACAGGTCTGGTTGTAACAACCCGGCTCAGGATCGATCGGCCGCTTCTGGAGAAAGCGGATCAACTGAAATGGATCGGACGGCTGGGCAGCGGGATGGAACTGATTGATACCGGATATGCAAAAGAGCGAGGCATTCAATGCGAGAGCAGTCCCGAAGGAAATTGCAATGCAGTGGCTGAACATGCCTTGGGGATGCTCCTGAACCTGATGAACCGGATCTGCAGCAGCCGGCAGGAAATAGCGGCAGGGCATTGGTTGCGGGATGAGAACCGTGCCGATGAATTGAACGGAAAAACGGTGGGGATCATCGGATATGGTCATACCGGTAGTGCGTTTGCACGGTTACTGGCGCCATTTGAAGTAACGGTATTGGCGCATGATATCCAGAAATCGGGTTTTGCCAAAAGCTATATCCGGGAATCGGGACTGGAACAGATCCAGCGGTATGCAGATGTTGTGAGCCTGCACCTGCCATTGACCGAACAGACTTTTCATTATGCCGGACCTGCTTTTTTCGATGCTTTACAAAGACAGCCCTATTTCATCAATACCTCCCGGGGCAAAGTGACGGATACCTTTGCCGTTTTGCAGGCACTCGAAAAAGGCAGTATCCGGGGAGCGGCACTGGATGTGCTTGAAAATGAGCGACTGGCTAGCTATCAGCCAGCGGAGAAAGCCCTGTTGACCCGCTTACTGGAAAGAAAGGATACCATCCTGACCCCCCATATTGCAGGCTACAGCCACGAAGCCTTTTATAAAATGGCTAAAATTCTGCTCGATAAACTGGGTATCTGAGGGGGAGGAACACGGCCCCTGAAAAACACGGGAAAATGGGTGTTTTTTAGATTTTTTGTATATTTGAATATGGTGCAACGCTGCAATCAAATGTGGCGTTGTATTTTTTTTGACTCCTGTAAAAGAAAGATTATGAGTGACGCTAATATGTATGTAACGAAAGAGACATTCGAAAAAATGCGGGAAGACCTGCAGCGTATGAAAGCAATAGACCGGCCGGCTGCATCCAAAGCGATTGCAGAAGCGAGGGAAAAAGGCGACCTGAAAGAGAATGCGGAATATGATGCGGCAAAAGAAGCCCAGGGAATGCTGGAGGCCAAGATCAAGCAATTGGAGGGCGCTATCGCCAATGCAAAAATTGTGGATACCAGTACCATCGATACCAGTAAAGTAACCATCCTGACCCGGGTAACCATTACGAATATGGCTACCAAGAAAACCGTAACCTACCAGATCGTCGGGGAAAAAGAAGCAGACCTGAAACAGGGTAAGATATCAGCGGGTTCGCCGATCGGAAAAGGATTGATGGGTAAGGTAAAAGGAGAGATCGCGGAAGTACAGGCCCCCAACGGGATACTCAAGTTCCGGGTGGAAGAGATTTCCGTATAAAATGAATATTGTAAAATGAAAAGTGAAAAATAAACAAGCGACTATCATTTTTCACTTTTCATCCTGACAGGGCAAAGCGATCGCCGGGATCTCCAATTACTCGACGATTTTTCATTTTTCGTTTTTCATTCGTGCCATGACCCTCTTCTCCAAAATAATCGCTGGTGAAATTCCTTCCTATAAGATAGCGGAGGATGAACGGTTTTATGCATTCTTAGACATCTTTCCCCTGGTCAGGGGGCATGTTTTGGTTGTGCCGAAAATTGAAACGGATCGTCTTTTTGATTTACCGGCAGATTATTTAACCGGGCTGCTGGTATTTGCCCGGCCGATCGCGAAAGCAATTGAAAAAAGTTTCGACTGTAACCGATGCGGTATCAGCGTGGTCGGACTGGAAGTACCGCATGCACACCTGCACCTGGTACCGATACAGGAAGCCGATGACCTGAATTTCACCCGGCCCAAGCTGAAACCCACACCTGAAGAACTGAAAGAGGTGCAGGAATTATTGTTGAGGGCATTGCGAAAATCGTAATTCTGCTTGTCCTGGCTGCTGGCCTGACCAGCATAGGCAAAACCCGTTTGCGCAACCGTTTTCCTGTGCGGTAACGCGGGTATTGCTGTATTTTAGATGTGAAAGCATTCCCCCACTTAATCATCTATCCCAATGCAACAGATCCTAAGGACTTTTTTTTGCCTGATCGCCTGTTTATTGTCCTGTATCGGGTATGCCCAGCAAAGACCGAATGTGATTATTATTTATGCAGATGACCTGGGCTATGGCGACCTGAGTTGCTATGGTGCTACAAAAATTCATACCCCCCATATTGACAGGCTTGCAAAACAAGGCTTGCGTTTTAGCGATGGTCATTGCACATCCGCTACCTGTACGCCTTCCCGGTATGGTTTGATGACCGGCATATATCCCTGGCGTAAACAGGGAACGGGCGTATTGCCCGGTGATGCAGCCCTGATCATTGATACTGCCCAAGCAACACTCCCAAAGATTTTCAAAGAAGCAGGTTATCGTACTGCTATCGTCGGAAAGTGGCACCTGGGCCTGGGTACAGCGGTGGAAAAAGCATGGAATGGCTGGCTCACACCCGGACCCAATGAATGCGGATTTGACCAGTCTTTTATTTTTCCCGCTACTGCCGACAGGGTACCGACAGTTTTTGTAGAGAATCACCGGGTAGTGGCATTGGATAGCCTGGATCCGATAGCGGTAAATTATCATCAGAAGATTGGCAATGACCCAACAGGAAAAGAACATCCTGAGCTTTTGAAACTATTGTCCTCACCCGGCCAGGGGCACGACCAGACGATTGTGAATGGCATCGGACGCATCGGGTATATGAGCGGAGGAAAACGCGCCCGATGGGCAGATGAGGAACTGAGTTTTACCTTCCTGTCGAAAGTGCAGGCATTTATCAGCCAGCAATCCGGTCAGCCATTCTTTATGTACTATGCAGCAACCGAGCCTCATGTACCGCGTATGCCGGCTACCATCTTTAAAAACAAGAGCGGCCTGGGTTACAGGGGTGATGCGATTCTGGAGTTAGACTGGACGGTAGGGCAGATACTGGATCTGTTGGACAGACTGGGTATTGCTAAAAACACCATTGTTATTTTCACCAGTGATAACGGACCGGTTTTGGATGATGGTTACCAGGATGGTGCAGTAACCATGCTGAACGGTCACACACCAGCCGGAAAATGGCGCGGCGGTAAATACAGCGCTTACGAAGGCGGTACCCGGGTACCCTGGCTGATCCGCTGGCCGGGTAAAATTCAGGCAGGTGTTTCAACTGCCACCATCAGCCAGGTAGACCTGCTGCGTAGCTTTGCAGCCTTCCTGCAAATACATGTGCCGGGATCTGAAGCCAAGGACAGTAAGGATATTATGACATCCCTGTTGGGCAAAAAGAAAACCGGCCGCGACTGGCTGGTGGAACAGGGAGGCCCCATCGCCATACGGAAAGGCAATTGGAAACTGATCCTGCCGCATAAAGGGCCGTTCTTCGATAAGCTGACCCATACAGAAATCGGCAATATGCCTGATCCGCAGCTGTATAACCTGGCAACCGATCCCGGTGAAAAAAATAATATCGCTGACAAGTACCCGGATAAGGTAGCCGAACTGCGCAAGCTGTTAACCGGGATAGAAGAACAGCCGTAGGAGGTTTTGGTCTTTGGGTATTGGCGTGTTAGATAATATCAGAAAACCGCGAGGGCGCAAACGCGCCATTTAAAGCGGGGATGGCCTTTTGTGTATCCTCGTGGCCTTGCGCCCTTGCGGTAAAATAAAAGATCTCTGCGATTAAATTTCGGTACAGTTCCTATTTTAATACTTCGTACTTCTAACACTTCTTCTTTAATCTGCTTTGTTATACCTGGATTCCACATCAAGGTTGCCAATCGGGTCGGACCGGAGATTGAGTATTTTGCTGTCTGTTTCAAGGCTGATATGGTATTCTAGGGAATTATTGTCGGACACTTCTGTTATACCATGCACGGAATAACCGGGATAGGAAGTTTTGAGTTTGTTGAGAATGAAAGGGGGCAGGTCATCTGCTCCATAATATTTGTAGGCGGTGAGCAAGGCTCCGTCTTTATCATATACCAGGCGGAAACTGACTTCATTTCTTTTGAAGAAGACCAGGTATCGGTTGGCTTCTTCTGACCAGCTAACCTGGTTGGCGCTGGGAAAACTTTTACGGAATGCTTTCAGAACGGTTTCATTTACTTCTTTGGCGCTGGCCCATCCGGCGATCAGGAGGAGGCAGAGCAGGGTGGCGAACTTTTTCATATGGTTTGTTTTAAGGGGGTGATTCATACCATAAACCTATCGGGAATTAACAGGGATGCCTAGCCAAAATACACGGAAGGTGTCTGGTTATACCCTGCTTTGCCGGCCTTAAGAAAGTCTTGCGGCTGAAGCCTGAAAAACGGAAACCCAAACAGATATAGATGCGCTGAAGCCGTGCCGGAGGGTTGCAGACGGTAATGGGAAATTTTTGTTAAAAGGGGGGAATGGAGTGGCGCAGCACCTTAGCAGGCGCGCCAACCTCTGGTTGGATAGCGCCTTAACGGGTTGGCGCATTGGATGGTCATTTTTAGGAAGCGAAGCAAATTGAAACCGTCATTTCGAGGGAGCGTAGCGACCGAGAAATCTCCTTAAGGTTATAGTGTGCCTTCTAATAAGGATTTGGAGCTTTTCGGGAGATCTCCCCAGACGCTTCGGTCTGGGTCTAAGACCAGAGGTTACGGTCTGGGTTTACAACTCTCACGCCGAAGGCGTGATCGAGATGACGGTTCATCGAATGCCTCTCTTCGTTCGACATGACGTTCCATATACCAACGCGCCAACCGGATGCAAATTACAAGATCCCCGCTCTGGTTTTTTGTACAATGGACGAATATACCTGGCTGACTGGATGAAGGTCATAGGGTCCATTCACGAAGCTTTGATTATGGCAGGTACGAGCGAGTTAACTTTTTTGAAAGTTCCGAAACTTTCCACAAGTTCAGGTCTATCACAGGTCCAGCCAGTTTCTATAACATTTCTATAGCGAATCTATCACAGGTCTAGGCAGTTTCTATAGCGATCCTATAACGGTGCTGGCAGGTTTCTATAGCACTTCGATAACAGGCCTGGCCAGTTTCCGGCACAAAGCTAAGGCCGTCTTATGCTTAGAGAAGGGCTAAGGAAGGGCTCTCGTAGCACTGAGGAAGCACTGAGGGTGGGGATGGCATATTAGTGCCTTAGCCCGTTGGCGCATCCGCCGGAGGCGGACAGGTTGGCTCGTTAGGTGGAGCGTCATTTCGACCGGAGCATCATCTCCTGCCGTCATTTCGAGGGAGCATCATCAGCCGTCATTTCGAGGGAGCGTAGCGACCGAGAAATCTCCTTAAGGTTATAGTGTGCCTTCTAATAAGGATTTGGAGCTTTTCGGGAGATCTCCCCAGACGCTTCGGTCTGGGTCTAAGACCAGAGGTTAC
>CAZAOR010000468.1:0-5601 GCA_964486805.1 uncultured Sediminibacterium sp.
TTCCCGTGCAGCCATTCTGACCGGAAGGAATATCTGGCAACTTGAAGAGGCGGGCACCCACTCCAGTAGTTTTCCGCGTAAGTTTCCGGTATTTACGAATGAACTGGAGAAAGCAGGTTACCAGATCGGTTTTACCGGTAAGCCCTGGGCACCCGGTAATTTCAAAGCAGGCGGATGGAGCCGCAACCCGGTTGGCCCTGAATATAATGGTAAGAAATTGCAGCCACCTACAACCGGTATCAGCGATATTGATTATGCTGCCAATTTCGCACAGTTCCTGGCTGAAAAGAAAAAAGACCAGCCCTTCTTCTTTTGGTACGGAGCCAATGAACCGCATCGCAATTATGAAAAAGGTTCGGGCCTTGCAGCAGGTTACACGGCGCAGGACCTGACGGTACCTCCGTTTTTGCCAGACAGCGATCTTGTAAAGAATGACATGCTGGATTATGCCCGTGAAATTGAATGGTTTGATACCCAATTAGGTAAGATGCTGGAGTTATTGCGTCAGGCAGGAGAGCTTGCGAATACGCTGGTTGTCGTTACTTCCGACAATGGCATGCCATTTCCTTATGCCAAGGCCAATATGCAGGAATATGGCATCCATGTACCGCTGGCTATGGCTGGTCCGGCAATCAAGGGAGGCCCCCGCATTGTGCAGGACCTGGTCAGCCTGATCGACCTGGCGCCTACTTTTCTGGATATTGCAGGTATCCCGCATTTTGCAGGCATCACAGGTGCCAGCCTCCTGTCAATTTTGGAAAACAAAAAAGCAAACCTGCCGAAATATGTACTAGCAGGCCGGGAGCGGCATACCCATGCTCGACCGGATGATCTGGGTTATCCGGCCAGGGCTATACGCACAGAACAGTATCTCTATATTGAGAATTTTCACCCTGAACGCTGGCCGATGGGCGATCCGCCGCCTGCTCAAACCGGGAATATCAGTGGCGATAAGGACATGAAACCCATAGTGGATGGATATGAAGATATTGATGCTTCCCCCACGAAAACTTATATGCTGAAAAATAGGGCCGCTTTCCCCGGTTTGTTTGCATTGGGTTTTGAAAAAAGGGGCCATGATGAATTGTATGATATCGTAAAAGATCCTTATTGCCTGCTGGATCTTTCGGATAATACCGCGTTTGCTTCAGTTAAAGAACAATTACAAAGAAAACTTGAAAACTTGTTGAAAGCCCAGGACGATCCGAGGCTGACCGGCCATGGCGATATTTTTGAAAGTTACCCGCGTTACGGACTCATGCGACCCTTTCCCGGTTTCAGGGAAAGAGGCAAGTATAACCCTAAATACCAGTAATATGTATCATTGGAAATCATATAACAACTATCATGTCTGCCGGGTACGTTCGTTCAGTTGCCTGCTGATCTGGTTGCTGATATCCGGCCAATTGGCTGCGCAGAATGCCAAGCGTCCCAATATGATACTCATTCTAACCGATGACCTGGGCTGGTCCTGTTTTTCTTCGCAGATGGACAGCCGGATTCCTGATTCCAAAAGTGATTATTTTGAAACACCCTATATCGACCGGTTCGTTACGCAGGGGATGCATTTCACACACGGGTATGCACCGGATCCCATCTGCACGCCCAGTCGACGGAGTATCCAATTTGGCCAAACCTCCCTACATGAAGGGGATGCCACATTTCCGCAGGTATATGCACCAGAACATTCTGCCGCTCATAGCATTCCGAATATTTTGAAATCGCTTGATCCCATGTATCGGGCAGCCCATTTTGGTAAATGGGACCTACGGGCCAAGATCACACCGGCTGAATTGGGGTACGATGAAAGTGATGGGGATACCGGTAACAAGAATGGAGACATTGTAAAAGATAAAGAAGAGAAATGGACACAGCATTATATTACCGGTAACCCAAAGCAGATGGATAGTATTACTGCGCGATCCATCCGGTTTATGCAGGATGAGGTGAATACGCATCATCCCTTTTACCTGCAGGTTTCCCATTATGCCACACATGTCAATTTTGAAACCAATGACAGCAGTTACCAGCGCTACCTGGCTAAAATGCCTGGTAAGAAACATACCAATCCTGCCTGGGCAGGTATGATACACGACCTGGATAAAAAAATAGGGGAACTTTTGGCTGCTGTTGACGCCTTGGGTATAGCGGATAATACCTATATTTTTCTGATGGCCGATAACGGTGCGGTGGAGTTCATCCCTCCTGTAAACAATCGACTGGATCCACCGGACCATTTTGATCACCCCATGCGAAATTATCCACTCCGGGGCGGTAAATGGACTTTGTACGAAGGTGGGATACGCGTCCCATTTATTGTGCGTGGACCTGGAATTAAAGCCGGATCGGAATCAGATGTGCCGGTTGCCGGATGGGATCTGTTACCAACTATTTATGCCATGGCCGGGGGAAAGGGCACTGCTGCACCAGGCCTGGATGGGGGAAATATATTACCGGTCCTGCAACATGACGGTAAAGGCAAAGTGCAAAGGGGGAACCCGGATTTTTATTTTCACCGGTATAACAATGGTTACCCGCATAGCGCCATCATTTCGGGTGACTACAAACTGATTCATTTCTGGAAAACAAAGAAAACGGAACTCTATAATATCAAGCAGGATATCGGAGAACTGCATGATCTGTCATCGGCTGAGCCGGAGATCGTACAGAAACTGGGAAAAAAACTGGATGACTATATCCGTTCCACCAATCCGGAAATCCTGACAAAATATTAATGTATGCGAAAATTTTTGACTATCTGCCTTTTGGTATTCGTGCCGGCTGCGATCATGGCACAGCGCCAGACACCGGTCATCGTGATCATGGCTGATCAGTTACGCACGGACGCATTGGGTGCATACACCCCCAACATTAATGCCCTGCAAAAAGAGTCCGTGAATTTCAGCCGGGCTTATTGTGCTGTACCGCTCTGTGCCCCTTCGCGTGCAGCTTTTTTCACCGGTTTGTATGCTAATCATACAGGATCTCTGATCAATCCCTGGGAAAAAGCGGATGAAAAATATGGCGATACCCATGCCGGTACACCCAGCCTGTACAGCCTGCTGGAAAAGGACTGGGATAGCTACCATGTAGGTAAACAACATTTTTTTACCGAGGAGAAAATAGATAAAAATCCGCAATCGCTGACACATTGGATTACGCAGGAGGATTATAGTAAATGGTTGAAAGAACTGCATAAATCAAAACCGGGTGGTAAGCAGTTCAAGGCCGATGCTCCGGAACTGGTATCGGGAGATCATACCCAGCTTCGTTCCTACTCTACCCCTGCTTTTGGTAAATACAAGGAAGGTATTGATTATTTCCTCGACAAATACATTGCAGATAACTGCATAAAAGCGATCAGGGAACGAAAAACCGACAAACCTATATTGCTGAATGCGATGTTCCTGGCGCCGCATCCGCCATTCAGTGTACCAGAGCCTTATTATTCCATGATCGATCCCCAATCTATTCACCTGCCGGATAATGTAGCACAATGGTATACGGGTCAATCCCCTTTGCAGGTTTATAACCTGACAGGATTCGTCGGAACGCGCTATTCCAGGGAACAATGGCGCGATATATGGGCTAAATATCTGGGTCTGGTAAAACTGCTGGATGATCAGGTAGGTCGAGTGATTCAGGCTTTAAAAGAGGCAGGTATCTACGATGAGTCGATAGTCATTTTTACGGCCGATCATGGCGAAATGTTAGGCAGCCATCGGCTTTGGCAAAAAATGTGTATGTATGAAGAATCTGCAAAAGTGCCGCTGATGATCAAAATGCCCAAACAAGCAGGCATTACTGCAACAAATACGGACGCATTAGTAAGCTTGATTGATGTGTTTCCCACGATATTGGATTATATAGGCGTGAAAAACCCTGCAAAGATGGATGGACAGTCCTTGCTGCCCTTGCTGCAGGGAAAGGGGAAGGGGAGAACATCCTTATTCATTCAGTATGATGGGAATGGTTCCCTGGGCAGCGTACAACGATGCCGCGTGGAAGGAAACCTGAAACTGATCGCAGATCAGTTCAAGGATGAAACCTGGCTGGAATTATATGACCTGTCTAAGGATCCCCAGGAAACAAAAAATCTTGTTTTTGACCCGGCATATCGGAATACTGCAGAAAAAATGCTGAAGGGGCTGGAGGCAGAAATGAAACTTACAGGCGATCGTATCCGGTTGCCAGACAAGCTGCTAGAAACTTTTTTGAGAATCCATACCCCCAGTTCAAACGAATCAGATAACAACGGATTATGAGTATAAATAAAAAAAACATGGCACCCCGTTTAGTGGTTGCCGGTATCCTGGCGTTATTGCTGCCTGCGGGCATCTTCAGCCAGCCTTATCGGCACTTGCCGAATATTGTATACATTCTCGCCGATGATCTCGGTTATGGGGATGTGACAGTAAACAACCCGCAGGGGAAAATACCAACTCCGCATATTGACGGCCTTGCGGCCCAGGGCATGCGGTTTACGGATGCGCATACCACTTCCTCGGTATGTACGCCCTCCCGTTATTCCATCCTGACTGGGCGTTATCCCTGGCGCAGCAGGTTGCCGGTAGGCGTTTTACGGGGATACAGCCGTACACTGATTGATGAAGATCAGCCAACTGTAGCAGCATTATTAAAAACACGGAACTATCATACCGGTGTGGTTGGCAAATGGCACCTGGGACTTGACTGGGTGCCTAAGCCTGCTTTCCGCGACTCCGTGCTGCCACAGTTTAATAAAAACAGATTATATGGTATTACGAATGAAATGAATCCCGAACAGATTGATTTTACTCAGGCTCCTGTGAATGGCCCAACAAAGGAGGGTTTCGATTATTCCTATGTGCTTCCCGCTTCCCTGGATATGCCGCCTTATTGTTTTTTAGAGAATGACCGGCTGACAGCGCCATTAACGGATTCTACACCAGGCAATAAATTGACATCCGGTTATACCGGACCTTTCTGGCGCGCAGGGTTGATGGCACAGGGATTTGATTTTTATGATGCGCTGCCGCAGTTCACAAGAAAAGCAATGGCGTTTATTGAAAATTCTGCAAAGTCAACACAGCCCTTTTTCCTGTATTTTCCGATGCCTGCACCGCATACCCCCTGGATGCCCAATAAACAGTTTGCCGGAAAATCACCCGTTGGTGAATATGGTGATTACGTGGAGGAAGTGGATGATGCAGTAGGTCAGGTACTCGCGCAACTGGACCAACTCGGCCTCACCAAGAATACAATCGTAATTTTTGCCAGTGATAATGGCCCTTACTGGCGCGAAAATTTCGTGCAGCAATACCAACACCATGCTGCCGGACCGTATCGCGGCATGAAAGGGGATGCTTTTGAAGGCGGACATCGGGTGCCCCTGATTGTTCGCTATCCAGGCGTAGTAGCTGCAGGAAAAGTAAGTGAAGCTACCACGACACTGGCTAACCTGATGGCAACCTGCGCAGATATTGTGAACAATCACCAGCCTCGTTTTGAAACTGAAGACAGTTATTCCATCTGGCCTGTCTTAACTGGCAAGGCTGAAAATGCCTCCAACCAGGATGCAATTGTCAATATCTCGTCGAAAGGCATGTTTGATATCAGGAA
>CAZAOR010000469.1:0-2934 GCA_964486805.1 uncultured Sediminibacterium sp.
TAGCTTTCATATTGGAGTGAGTTATGGACTTTAGGCCCCGGCCCGGTGGTAAAGGTATTGTCCTGCACCCGGGAGCAAAGACTTGCAGGCTCCCTCCCCGTAAGTCCCCATAATACCCGATATTTGTCGTAACTACCTGAATATGACGAAACTGAATATTCATCGAATTTTCCTGACCCTGGTAACTGCGTTTTTTTTGCTGATAGGCAGTAGTGTGCATGCGCAGTCTGCTTCCATACCCGGTGTGTCGCAGATGTCTGATCAGCAGATCATGCTCCTGTGGCAGCAGGTACAGAAATCCGGCGTTTCGGAAAGCGATGCCATCAAGGCCCTTGTCAAACAGGGAATGAACCCGGCAGATGTAAATGCCTTTAAAAAGAGATTGATACAATTGCAAGGATCCGCCAAATCAAAATTCAATACCGAGAGCCTTGTTAAAGATACGGCTGACTTTTTACGGGACAGTACCTGGGTATTTTCCATCCCGCAACTGCCCAAAAAATCGCCCTATTATGGGTTTGAGTTTTTCAGTAACCCAGGCAGCTCATTCGACCCCAATCTCAATGTAGCAACCCCTAAAAATTATATCCTGGGTCCCGGGGATCAGTTGTCCATAGCGGTCACCGGATTAAATGAAAATACCATCGAAGGCACTATCAGCCGGGAAGGCAGTCTGATCCTTCCCTATACCAACCCCATTACACTCAGCGGATTAACCATCGAAGAGGCAACGAACAAAATAAAAGCTAAACTTAAAATTGCCTATCCCGCCATTGCTACGGGTGAAACACAGTTGTCCGTTACCTTGAAAAATGTACGGCCGATCAATATCACCATCATCGGGGAAGTGAAAAATCCCGGGAATTATGTGGTATCGGCACTGGCAAGCTTCTTCAATGTGCTCTATAAATCCGGTGGGCCCTCTGATAATGGCTCACTCCGGAAAATTGAGTTGATCAGAAATAATAAAGTAATCGAGACCATTGATTTTTACCGCTTCCTGCAAAAGGGAATCCTGGAAAAAAATATCCGGTTGGAAGACCAGGACGTGATCCGGTTTCCTGTTTATACCAAAAGGGTCTATCTCGCCGGCCAGGTAAAACGACCGGCTATTTACGAATTACTGGACCAGGAAACCCTGGCTGACCTGATCCGCTTGGGTGGAGGCCTGGGTGATACTGCCTATAAAGAAATGGCCAAAGTAGTTCAGGTGGGCGCACTGGAAAGAAGTGTACGGGATGTATCCGCTATTGATTTCGGATACTATATCCCACACAATGCCGATTCTGTTTATTTTGAAAAAATACTGCCGCGTTTTACAAACCGGGTCATTTTAACCGGTGCCGTACAAAGACCTGGTGTTTATGAACTGACAGCGGGTCTTACCCTTTCCCAACTGATCAAAAAAGCCAGCGGATTAAGAGAGGATGCCTACTTGTCGGACGGTTACATCAAACGACTGCAAACAAACGGAGATAGATCTCTGCTTTCATTCGACCCGGCAAATATCCTTGCAGGAACAGCGGAAGATATCACACTGATGAAAGAAGATTCTGTTTACCTCCCCGCTAAAGACAGTATCCGGGATATCCCAACTGTCTCAGCAGGCGGCAGTATCCGGATGCCCGGCCAGCTCCAATTCAGGGAGGGCATGACCTTGGAAAACGCGATCCTGATGGCCGGGGGATTCACCCTGGATGCGGCAACGCATAAAGTGCATATCTATCGCCTGGAAAAAAACAAAGCGGATACCCTGACCAATCAGTTGCTGAAAGTGTTAACCATTGACATGGACACCGCCCACCAAGGGAATGGCGCGCAAACACTGCTGGAACCACAGGATTATATCTTTGTGCCGCGTTTACTCAACTATACTTCCCTGGGAACCGTCAAACTCAGGGGACAGGTTTTGTATGAAGGGGATTATGCACTGGAAAAAAGAGACGAAACCGTACAGCAGGTGATTGAAAGAGCCGGGGGTATTACCCAGCTTGCCGCCATGGCCGATGTGCAGGTATATAGGAACAAACTGAGAGTGGGAACCAATTTATTGGCAGGCAATCAGGCAACCAACGAAGCCTTTTTACTCTTACCGGGCGACAGTATTTATATCCCCAGAAAAACGCCTTTCGTTGAAATCCAGGGAGCCGTATTCAATCCGCAGATCGTCAGCTTTGAATCCTCCAGCTTCATGTCGTATATTTCGGATGCCGGGGGCGTAACAGATAAAGCAAATTTGCAAAAAGCATATATCCAATACAGCAATGGCATCAATAAAAAAATACGTCATTTCCTGTTTTTCAGAAATTACCCTGCGGTAAAGCCGGGCAGTAAAATCATTGTTCCCGAAAGAACGGATGCAGCAAGAAGAGGCATTTCGGTCGTTGAAATAAGCGCACTTACCGGCATACTGAGTACGCTGATCGGCCTGATCAGTATTTTAAAATTATAATCCATTCATGCAGACCCAACGAGCACCCCTTATTCCGGAAGACCAGCCATTCTCTTTCCGAACACAGGTTGCAAAACTGTGGAGCAGCATCACCTATGTGCTGGGTTATTGGAAATGGTTGGTTATTGCCGCTGTTTTAGGCGCTTTGACTGGGCTGGGTTATGCCTTTTGGAAACCCACTACCTATACAGCAAGAATGAGTTTTGTAGTGGAAGAATCCAAAGCCGGTGGCGGTTCGATTATGTCTGCCCTGGCTGGCCAACTGG
The DNA here is from genome assembly GCA_964486805.1 of uncultured Sediminibacterium sp. GTDB lineage: Bacteria > Bacteroidota > Bacteroidia > Chitinophagales > Chitinophagaceae > Sediminibacterium. The sequence goes on from CAZAOR010000469.1 coordinate 2,719, forward strand.
GATTTGATATCGGCGGATTATCCGGGACCAGCGGGGTATTGGCAGGTGATAATGTCCTGCAACTATTAAAAAGCAGTACCCTGATCCGGAGGACCCTCCTGACCCCTTACGATAGCTCAAAAAGATCATTGGCCGATGTTTATGCAGCCGTATACGGATGGAAACACAAATGGGAGCAAGACAGTGAGGTGGGAAGAAAAGTAAGTTTTCCGGTGG
>CAZAOR010000470.1:0-8881 GCA_964486805.1 uncultured Sediminibacterium sp.
CGATAATATCTATTAATCTTCCCGGAATGGCTATTAACAAGAATCATGAATTTGAAGAGCTCGATGGCATTAAATGTGCGATCGTGGAAAGAAATATCCCGCAGGCAAGGGTCAATTTCCTGCAACCGCTGTTGGAACGGAATGGTTACCAGGTAGTAGTTACTGCAGCAGCTCCTCCTAAAACAGCGCCTGCTGGAGATACGACACCTGTTACAGAAGAAACCCCGGCCCTATTTACCCTGGGCGTTACAGACCTTATGTTTAATCCGGTCAATGCCATCTTTGGCCGATTATTGAAAACTGCTGCCGGGCAGGTGGTTACCTTGGCTTACTGGAAACAAGAGACGGATCGTTCCCGGGATGCAGTGCCTTATTATGAAGAAGGACGACGATAAATCAGCCTTTCTATGGCACTGATCAATAATGGGTTCGGGAGGGTATTTCGCGGTAAGAATGCGTTTACGTTTGTTATTCTTTGCAGATTACTTGCATCTGCGGATTAATCTTTGTATCTTATAGCTACAAAATCCGCAGCCATGAAACAATATCACATCGTTTCCCGGATCGCGATTTATCTGCTTGCCCTTGTCCTCATCTGCTTCGGTATCTTTCATTTTGTCAATGGACACGAGCTGGTAGTGTATATCCCTTCCTCTGTCCCGGGCGGAATTGCCTGGGTGTACCTGGTTGGAGCCGCTTTTATCCTGGTCGGCTTATCATTTATGACCAACCGGATGGTAAAAGCAGCCGGCTACCTGCTGGCCCTCTTGCTTTTTACTTTTATCGTTATTATCCATATTCCCAACTATTTTCAGGCGGGCACCAAGGAGATGCGCTCCATGGCCCTGATCAATATCCTGAAAGACACAGCTATCGCAGGTTTCGCGCTGCATATAGCTGCAGGTGCCCATCACCAGAAACTGCACCTGGAAGATGGTGACTGACGGCATGCATGTTCTTGCGCATTTGCCTGATTGGTTAATTCTGCGGAACTTCCGGGTATGCTGCATTCGAATACTGGGAAAAACCTGTTGATTTTTGGGATTTGCCTCGTTGCCATAACCGGTTGTCACCGGGTGGCATTCAGGTCTGCCTGGTTGAATAAAAAAGCTCCGGAATATTTTAAAATAAGGATGTATACATCCAGGGGAAATCTGGAAGCAGAATTTTTCCGTTCCTGGTCACCCGGGGCGGTGGATCGGCTTTATGCGCAGTTCCGCCATCATTATTATGATCATATCCTGTTCTACAGAGTAGTCAAAGGTTTTGTAGCGCAATTCGGTGGTAACGATTCTGTACGCATGCATCAGTGGAACCGGATAAAAGTGCCGGACGAGCCGGTCATCACCGGTAATGCCCGCGGAACCATCAGTTTTGCCCGTGATGGCAAGGACTCAAGGGATAACGATCTTTTTATCAACCTGGCAGACAATCATCGCCTCGATACTGTCAGATTTAAAGGGGTAACCGGATTCCCGGTATTGGGACGGATCACCAGAGGCATGGAAACCGCCGATAGTCTTTACAATGGCTATGGCGATCAGGTATTCCGGCAATATGATACCCTGTTCAGGGACAAAACCGTTTTTCTTTCGCATTATCCCCGACTCGATTCACTGATCCGGGTTAAGATCATCCGCCAGCGAAAACTTGAATGAATAATGAATAGGAAATCATGAATAGCGAAAATGAATAATGAGGGTATTAATTGTAAGATACCCGGGGGCGGGGGAATTTACTTTTACTGGCCCATTCATTTGTTCGGATGCATACAAACGGGTATGTGCAAAGTCTACCGCGTAGAACCGCGGCAGATGAATGCTGAAGGCAGTACCCTGGCAATACCCTGGGGATCTTTAATTTTTTTATCCAGTATGCCAAACAGGGTTCTGGCAGCTTCACGGCCCATGTCAAATGCCGGCTGGGAGATGGTAGAGAGGGACGGAGAGAAAAAATCAGCCGTACCAATATTTGAAAAACAGATGAGTTGTACTTCTTCCGGTATTTTCAATGCGCATTCCCGGCAGGCAGTATATACCGGAGCGGCTAATTTTTCAACGCTGGCAATGATCCCATCCGGCCTGTCATGCGCTTCCAGTAATGCCCGGATTTTTTCCGTATAGCATTCTGCCTGCCTGCCACAGTCAAGAACGACCCCGGAACTGACCGTTTGGGTATCCAGGGCTTCCCGGAATCCTGCTATTCGTTCGCGGGTGATGGATAATTCGGTACTCACCGATAACAGCGCAATCCGGCGACACCCCTTTTGCAAAAGGGTTTCAGTGGCCAGACAGGCACTTTCACGATCATTGGTCGTGATCTTCGCAGCAGGGATATTGCTGCCAATCCTGTCGAAGAAAACAAGCGGAATACCTGCATCTGCCAGCCATTGCAAGTGAGAAGTATCGGTCGTTTCTTCAGATACCGATATCAGGACCCCATCTACCCGGCCATTCAGGAGATTGCTCAGAATGGCCTGCTCTTTGGCAAGTTTTTCATGTGTCAGGTAGATCAGTACATGATAGCCTTTTTCTTCAGCGATCGACTCAATACCATTGATGACCTGCGAGAAAAAACTGTCGGCCACTTCCGGTAATACCAGGGCAATATTTCCGCTTTGTTTGCGCCGCAGGCTGCCGGCATATGCATTCGGAACAAAATGCAAACGTTGCGCCAGTTCCCTGACCCTTTCCTTGGTGGCATTGCTGATCTCGTGGCTGTCACGCAAAGCCTTGGAAACCGCAGCGGTTGAAAGTCCTAACTGTTTGGCCAGTTCCCGGATCGTGACCCTTGGCATATACAAGCTTTTGCCGAATGTAAACAATTCAGATAAGGATCATTTCATGCAGACTGATTTTTTCCCTTACATTCGGTGACAGGCGGAATACGATTTCGGTAGCGCCTGTGATTGCAAGTCAGAGAAAACCTTCACGGATGAATACACTACAGACAACCGATTACCTGGTTTTTTTCCTGTATTTCATAATAGTATCCGCTTACGGTTATTATGTATATCGGCGCAAACGTTCCGGTCAAACCAGTTCCAAAGAATTTTTTCTCGCAGAAGGTTCGCTGACCTGGTGGGCGATCGGTGCTTCGCTGATTGCTTCCAATATTTCTGCAGAACATTTTATCGGTATGTCGGGTTCGGGTTTTGCCATGGGTCTCGCCATCTCTACCTACGAATGGATGGCAGCCGCAACCCTGATCATTGTAGCGGTATTTATCATTCCCGTATATCTCAAGAACCGCATCTTCACGATGCCTCAATTTCTGGCACGGCGGTACAATGATCAGGTGAGTACGGTCATGGCCGTATTCTGGCTACTGGTATATGTTTTTGTGAACCTGACTTCCATTCTGTATCTCGGCGCCCTGGCTGTTTCCGCAGTTTCCCATATCAGTTTTGCTTGGAGTATTGCCGGACTTTGCATCTTCTCGCTGGTAGTTACCCTTGGCGGCATGAAAGTAATCGGGTACACAGATGTCATACAGGTGATTGTGCTGATCATCGGTGGCTTGGTAACCACCTATCTTGCGATCAGCCTCTTGTCAGAACATTTTGGTTATGGGGGTAATATCCTGAAAGGACTGGCCATAATACGCAAAGAAGCACCCGAGCATTTCCACATGATCTTTTCCAAAGGGGATCCCTATTACCCGGAATTACCCGGATTATCCGTATTGATCGGCGGTATGCTTGTCAATAACCTTGCTTACTGGGGATGTAACCAGTATATCGTGCAAAGGGCATTGGGCGCCGATCTGCCTACTGCCCGCAAAGGCATCTTGTTTGCAGCATTTTTGAAGCTCCTGATACCTGTGATTGCGGTTCTGCCGGGCATCGCCATGTATGTATTGCACAAACAGGGCATGTTCCAGCAGGAAATGGCAGATGCAGCCGGCATCATCAAACCTGATCATGCTTACCCCTCACTCATGAACCTGCTGCCCGCTGGTTTGAAAGGGATTGCATTCGCCGCCCTGACAGCCGCGGTGGTTGCCTCCCTGGCGGGAAAGGCCAACAGCATTTCCACCATATTTTCATTGGATATTTATAAGAAATACATTCAACCCAATGCTTCCGAAAGAAAACTGGTGCTGACCGGCCGTTGGGCCGTATGGGTAGCCATGCTATTGGCGGCACTGGTAACGCCGGCATTGCGATCTCTTGACCAGGCTTACCAGTTCATCCAGGAATATGTCGGGTTTATTTCTCCGGGTGTTTTGGCTATTTTCCTGCTCGGCCTGTACTGGAAACGAACCACGGCAGCCGCAGCCATGACCGGTGCGCTCCTGACCATACCCGTTTCCACCCTGCTCAAATTCCTCCCCGGATGGACAAGCGGTGCCTTTCCCGATTATCCCTTTCTTGACCGGATGGGCATTGTGTTTGTTGTGATAACCCTCACTATGCTGCTGATCAGCTACCTGGGTCCCAAACCATCCAAAGAACAGGTGATTGAAGTGGATACCAAAATGTTTCGCGTAACCCCTGGTTTTGTGATCGGTTCGATTGTTATTTGCGGGATACTGGCAGCTTTGTATACTGTTTTTTGGTAAGGACAGCCTGGTCAATTACCTGCCGGGTAAGTTGGAAACCAGCGGGCCGCGGCTTTGGTAAGATTATCCGCAAGCAAATACTTGCGGATCGGGACACTACGGTTTACACGACTCACGCGCTCTATTGCCAATCCCACTTAACCGTTTAAGTAAATAAACATGCCATCCCTTTTTCAGAATACCGGGAAAATGCTGATTTTACGGAGTACCTGAAAAAAGCAGTATGTCAGTCAACAACCAGCACAATCCCCTGGCCAGTCTGGATGAATGGGAAGAAGATATCCTTAACCGCTACCCGGATCCTGAGGCTATTGTGCAGCATAAAACAACAGGTGAGTTCCGTAATTATACGGAGCCGCCGCGCGATACCGTAAAAGCTTTTTATCAGTTGAATCATCGCTATCAGACCCATGCATTTGTCAAAGCGAAACAGGCGGAGTTTCTAGCATTCAACAAGCAGCAGATGCCCATCTGGGAGGCATTCGATTTCCTGAACCAATTGGTAGATGATTCGGATCCGGATACAGATCTTGACCAGATGCAGCATCTTCTGCAAACCTCAGAAGCAATCCGGAATGACGGTCATCCCGACTGGATGGTATTGGTAGGGTTGGTACACGACATGGGAAAGGTATTGTGCCTGTTTGGTGAGCCGCAATGGGCGGTGGTGGGAGATACTTTCCCGGTAGGTTGTGCTTATTCTGAAAAGATTGTTTACCCGGAATTTTTTGCAGAAAATCCTGATTACAACGATCCTGTTTTCAGCACCCGATTTGGGGTATATGAGCCCAACTGCGGATTGCGGCAGGTGGATATGTCCTGGGGGCATGACGAATATGTTTACCATATGATGAAAGATTATCTGCCCGAAGAAGGTCTGTATATGCTTCGCTATCATTCGTTTTATGCCCAGCACCGCGAGCAGGCCTATGATCATCTGATGGACGATCATGACCGGGACATGTTCAAGTGGGTAAAATTATTCAACCCCTATGATCTCTATTCAAAAAACCCCAACCAGAAAAGCTGGAAGGAATTAAAGCCATATTACGAGAACCTGGTAGCAAAATACCTGCCTGAAACAATTTGTTTTTAACTTTCCGCATGTTTCGCATACTGCGCAGTGCACTTGTCATTACCGGGTTGAATTGTTTATTTTCCAGCCTGTACTGTCAGGAGAAATTCCTGGGCTGGGCAGCTCAATCCCCCATGGGCTGGAACAGTTATGATGCCTACTACGGTTCTATAACGGAAAAACAGTTCCGGCAGGAAGTGGATGTACTGGCTAAAAAACTGCTCCCTTATGGATACGACTATGCTGTGGTAGACTATTGCTGGTTCAATCCGGGTCCCACCGGCTGGGATCCGGACAACTGGATCAGCTTTGATGTGGATCATCCTTATACCAACGCCCGGCATGAGGACTTTCCTGGAATGGCGATGGATGCGTATGGGCGCTTGTTGCCGGCCAGTAACCGCTTTCCCTCTGCACAAAATGGAAATGGCTTTGCAGCTCTGGCTGCTTATGTGCATGCCAGGGGTATGAAATTCGGAATACATGTGATGCGGGGTATCCCCCGTGAAGCGGTTTGGAAAAATACCCCGGTAATGGGAACAGCTTATCACGCTAAAGATATTGCCAGTCTTACCGATACCTGCCTGTGGAACGAAAGTATGTATGGAGTGGATCCCTCCAAACCTGGCGCACAGGCATACTATACCTCCCTGCTGAAGTTATATGCTTCCTGGGGTGTTGACTTTGTGAAAGTAGATGATATTGCTTCCCCTGTTTACCATGAAGGCGAGATTGATCTTATCCGGAAAGCCATCGATCAGTGCGGGAGGCCCATTTTACTGAGTCTTTCGCCGGGGGATGCAGTTATCGGCTATGCAAACCACCTGGAACGGAATACCAATATGTACCGCGTTTCGAATGATGTATGGGATCGGTGGCGGGATATCCTGCATGTTTTTGACCTGCTGAATATGTGGAGTCCATTTATCGGTAATGGCTCCTGGCCTGATGCCGATATGCTGCCGCTTGGCAGGCTTTGTTTGACTGGTTACCCCTATGCCCACAATAACCCGAACAGCGATAAAAGAGAGCATACCAGCTTCCTGCACTATGAGGAGCAGAAAACCATGATCAGTCTCTGGTGCATGGCACGTTCTCCCCTGATTTGGGGTGGCGCTCCATCCCTCAGCAGTGATACGGTGTATCGTTTACTCACCAATGAAGACCTCCTGGCCATTCATCATAACAGTATCCGTAATCACCAGTTATACCAGCCCCATGGACGTTCAGATAATCCAACTTACAGGATATGGGTGGCTGAATCACCGGATCGGAAAACCAAATACCTGGCTTTTTTCAACCTGCAGGAAATACCCGCAACACTGACATTCCAACTGCGATGGGAATTTTGGCAGGGAAAATTCCGGGTACAGGATATCTGGACAAAACAATTCCAGGACCCGGTAACTGACGAAATTACCGCAAAAAATATTCCCCCGCACGGCGTGATCGTGTATCGTTTGACAAAGGAATAAACCCATACTGCTCATGAACTGGTCGAATATTTACAAAGCACTCCTTTGCTTTTTTTTTCTGTCCTGCACCTGGTTACAGGGGTCGGGACAGCAGGTGTTTGATATTCGCAAATATGGCGCTGTGGGAGATGGTCATGCCGATGATGCCCGTGCCATACAGGCTGCCATTGATGCCTGTAATGCTGCCGGCGGCGGAAGAGTATGGATTCCAGCAGGGCATACCTTTCTCTGTGGCCCGATACACCTGAGATCCCATATTGAACTGTACGTAGATGCCAATGCAATACTACTGGCAAGCCCTGACCCGGATCAGTATCCGGAAAGTGCATTCGGTAAAAATACAGGGGAAGGAACAATTTGGATTGGCGGGAGAGAACTGGAGCAAGTGACCATTGACGGTTCGGGGACCATTGATGGAAACGGTATTGCTTTTATGGGACCCGAACGGGAAGATTCCTATGAATTGAAACCTTTTCATATCAAGGATCCGCGCCCACATACCCTCACCATGATCGGTTGCAGGGACCTCCGGATATATAACCTTACAATCCGTAATTCGGCTTACTGGACCATCCACCTGGCAGGTTGCCAGGATGTAGTGGTATCGGGAATAACCTTGCAGAACAGCCTTAAAGTGCGAAACAGCGATGGTATTGACCTTGACCACAGTAAAAATATCAGGATCAGTGATTGCACTATCGAATCTGGGGATGATGGTATTTGTTTCAAGAATCGGCGGGAATACCAACAATATGGTGCCTGTGAAAATATACTGGTGACTAACTGCACGCTGACATCCAGGAGCTGTGCGATCAAAATAGGATCGGAGAATATGGATACCATACGGCATGTATTAGTGACCAATTGTAATATCGTACAGAGTAACCGGGGGATCGGGATACAGAACAGGGATGAAGGGGTGGTATCTGATATCAGTTTCTCCCATCTGCAGATTGAAACCAGATTTTTCTCCGATGTATGGTGGGGGAAAGCAGAACCCATTTACGTAACGGCATACAAGCGTGCGTCAATATCAGGCAAGGATGCAAGCTGGCGTTTCCCGGCCAATCAAACCACAGGCCGTGTGGGAAGGGTTACAGGAATTTATTTTGATGATATTGTATGTCACAGTGAAAACGGGATCTACATCGGCAGTACAGACGCAGATAAACTGGATGGTCTTTTTTTCTCCGGCATACAGATATGGATCAACAAAATTTCTGGAATTCCGGGCGGTGTATATGACCGCAGGCCCAGCGATGTACCCGGTATTAAACACGGGATTACTTCGGGCTTTTTCATTGATACTGCCAAAAACGTTTCAATTAAAAATTGCACGGTTAACTGGGGGAACAACCGGCCTGCCTATTTTGGCCAGGCATTAACCAGTTATGGGGCGCAAAAACTCACAATCACCGGATTAACTGGTGAATCGGCTTTTCCTGCCCGCCTGTCTGCCATCAGTAAACGCTGAGGCATTTAACGCGGATGCTGTGTTTCTGTTGTTTGCAGCAGGGCAGTTTTATCCCATACCAGTTTCCAGAAACAGTCCTGGTATTTTTTATTTACCTGCCAAAACCCCATTGCACGATAGCGGCGGAATGAGCTCTTCATAACCAGTGAAGGAGCATAGGCCACATACCCGGCCTGTATCAGCCGCTTACCCAACTCCACATCATCGCCATAAAAGGTCAAATCGGTATTATATCCTCCGATCATCTCCAGGGTTTCCGCATGGATCAGGGTATTTCCGCCAATGAGAATCGCT
>CAZAOR010000471.1:0-6412 GCA_964486805.1 uncultured Sediminibacterium sp.
GATTTGCAGGCTATCGATGACCGTATTAATCATGTTGTGGAAGAAAGCGTAAAATTTGCAGAAGAAAGCCCGCTGCCCGATCCCGATGAATTATTAAAAGACGTTTACCTTGATACAGATTATGTGTTTGATCAGGGTTGATTAAATCCTACTTACCCATCACACAAATATTAATGACAACTTTATGAGTGAGCATTTTGATGACAGCACCCAGGTACTTTTGAAATTGCAGCGTTTCTGGGAAAAATTTCAAAAACCTATCCTGATCGGCCTGACCGTTATCGTTGCGGTAGTCGGAGGCTGGTTCGGTTACCAGAAATATATTATTGCGCCTAAAGAAGAAAAAGCTGCCGATATGCTGTTTAAAGCCCAGCAATATTTTGCACTGGATTCTTCAAGACTCGTTTTAAACGGCGATGGTCAGTCGCGCGGCGTTTTATATATTATGAGCAGCTATAGTGGCACAAAAGCCGCTAACCTCTGTAAATACTATGCAGGCGTCAGTTACCTGAAATTAGGTGATTTCAATAATGCAGTTAAATACCTGAAAGATTTCAGCACCTCTGCCAAACAGATACAACTGATGGCCTATGGCTGTCTCGGTGATGCCTATTCAGAGTTGAATCAGAAAGACGCGGCCGTTGAAAGCTATAAAAAAGCTGCCGGCGCTTTCCCCGCAGACGAAAGCAACTCTGCAGAATACCTGTTCCGCGCAGCGCTCCTGGAAGAAACTAATGGTAAAACCAGCGAAGCCCTCGCCCTGTATAAAGAACTGAAAGACAAATACCCCAAGACTGACAAAGGTTTTCAGGCCGATAAATATATCTACCGCCTGAGCATTGAAAAAAATTAGCATTACCTGCCATGGCTACAAAAGGCAATACACAGGTACAGAAAGGCATCCCGGATATCCAGGATGCCTTTGTTGTAATCGTTAAGACTGAATGGAACGCTGAGATCGTTAATAAACTGGAAAAAAGCGCCCGGAGCCTTTTAAAACAAAAACATATCCGTGTTGCCACACTTACTGTGCCGGGTGCATTTGAAATACCTTTTACTGTAAAGCAGCATTATACTTATGCGAAACAGGTGCCCGATGCCTACATCACATTTGGTGCCGTTATACGGGGTGGAACACCGCATTTTGAATATGTATGCCAGGCGGTAACCGAGGGTGTCGTTCTGCTCAACCAGCAGTTAGATGTACCCGTGATCTTTGGTGTACTCACGGTAGACAACCCGGCACAGGCAAAGGAGCGGACAGGCGGCTCAGAAGGAGATAAAGGGGAAGAAGCCGCGATAACTGCCATAAAAATGATAGCTTTAAACAGAAAATTACAATAGACCGGCACACATGCAAGTACAGTTGTTCATTCCCTGTTTTATTGACCAGTTATATCCTTCCGTTGGTTTCCAGATGTTGAAAGTGTTAGAGAAAGCAGGATGTATCGTTAGCTACAATACCAGGCAGACCTGTTGTGGTCAGCCTGCCTTCAATGCAGGATTCTGGGGCGAGGCAAGGGAAGTTTGTACCAAGTTCCTGAATGATTTTTCCGGCAGTGATTATATCGTCGCACCGAGTGCGAGTTGCGTAGGTTTTGTACGCAATTATTACAATACCCTGTTTGAGAATGCCCCTGAATCAGCACTCGCACGGAAAACAGCCGAACGGGTATTCGAGTTCTCTGAGTTTTTAATCCATATACTTAAGCAGGACGATTTCGGCGCTTCTTTCCCTGCTAAGGTTACGTACCATGATAGTTGCGCTGCATTAAGGGAATGCCGCATCAAAACGGAACCGAGACAACTTTTGTCAAAAGTATCCGGGCTCGAATTGGTGGAGATGAATGATGTGGAAACCTGTTGTGGATTCGGTGGCACTTTCGCTGTCAAATTTGAACCCATCAGTATAGCGATGGGCGAACAGAAGATTACCAATGCCGGTGAAACCGGTGCCGAATATATCGTCAGCACCGATATGAGTTGCCTGATGCATATTGACGGTTGTGCCCGCCATGCACATGCAGGATTGAAAACCATACACCTTGCTGAAGTGCTGGCCAGCGGCTGGTAATAACTACTTATACTTCCAAAAAAAAGCTATGCAATACTGGTTAATCAAATCAGAGCCTTTCAAATACAGTTGGGAACAGTTTGAGAAAGACGGAAAAACCATGTGGGATGGTGTGCGCAACTATGCCGCCCGCAACAATCTCCGTTCGATGAAAAAAGGTGATCTCGCTTTCTGGTATCATAGCAACGAGGGCATGGAGATCGTGGGCATTGCCAAAGTAGTGAAAGAAGCCTATCAGGACCCCACCACCGATAACCCGGCCTGGCTGGTTGTTGACTTTGCCCCATACAAGAAACTTAAGAACCCCGTTGGGCTCGCTGTGCTCAAAACTGATAAACGCTTCGCTGATATGGACCTGGTGCGATTAGGCAGACTATCCGTGCAAACCGTGAAAAAAGAAGAATGGGAACTGATCATGGAAATGGCACAGAAAAAGTCCTGATGCAGTGACGGTAGTGTCTTTTTAATATCTAAGTTTACTTAATTTCCGTAAACCTTGCTTTACAAAATGTCAAAAGACAGCATGTTGCCGCTCATTCCAAATTACTGGAAAAAAATAGGCCTCATAATTGTCATCCTGCTACTTATTTTAGTGCTTTCCCAACCCTTCTTGCTGCCGGGATTTGACCCGAAAGATCATAAGGTAGCCGATGTCATTTTTTCATCTGTTTTCATGACCGGACTCTTCTGCGTAGCGTTTTCCAAGGACAAAACGGAAGACGAAATGACTATAAAACTAAGATGGCAGGCCCTGTCGTTCGCGGTAATTCTTACGATTGTAAGCGTAATCATTTGTCCTGTTTTGGATATCCTTTTCGGTGGGGCTGTTGATAAAACGGATGGAGTAAAATTGATAAACCAACTGCTTATTTTTTATCTGATTAGCTATTATATCCGAAAATCTTTCCGGTAATGACCAACACTGTTAAACTGTAAAGGGTAAAGATCAACATGACCCAGCAGGAACTTGCTGCCAGGACAGGTGTTTCACGATAAACCATTTATTCCATAGAAAACCAGCGATATACTCCCTCCACTGTGCTGGCAATCAAACTATCGGAAATATTCGGGACCACAGTCAATGGGTTATTCCAGCTGGAGCCGGAAGATTAATACAATAAACGATGTAATCAACAGACATGTCCCGAAAAAAACTCGTTGTACTTACCGGCGCCGGCATCAGTGCCGACAGCGGCCTGAAGACCTTCCGCGACAGTGATGGCCTTTGGGAAGGATACCCTGTTCATGAGGTAGCTACACCGGAAGGATGGGCATCCAATCCGGCATTGGTACTGGAATTCTATAACCAACGCCGCAGGCAAATAGCGGCTGCCCTCCCCAATGCGGCGCACAGAGGCCTGGCAGCGCTGGAACAGTTTTTTGACGTCACCATCATCACCCAGAATATCGATGACCTGCATGAACGCGGCGGCAGTTCAAAGATCATCCATCTGCACGGGCAGATTTTCCAGATGCGCAGCGAGTGGGACGAAACCATTGTTTACCCGGTAACCGGTGATATCAGCCTGGGCGAAAAAGCACCGGATGGCGGCCAGTTACGTCCACATATCGTTTGGTTTGGCGAGCCCGTACCCATGATCGAAGAAGCTGCAAAAATCACCAGACAAGCTGATATATTGGTAGTGATTGGCAGTTCCCTGGTCGTATATCCGGCAGCCGGGCTCCTGCAATTCGCTGCAAAGCGCATCCCGAAATTCATCCTGGACAAAAACATACCGGATACCGGCCTGGTTCATCACCTGACAGCTATTGAAGCCAGTGCAGCGGAAGGCATAGGTATTTTGAAGGACAAACTGATGGCGCTCGGATGATCAGGCAGACAACAAGGTACAGTTCAGTTTCCGGGCCAGCCCTTCAGCACCCCAGCGCATCACCACATTATGGTTATAACGGAAAACAGGTTTCAACAGAAAGGACCATCGATTCATCCAGGGCTTATTCGTATAAACGGTCCAGTAATAGGTAACAAACGTCACCCCGTCCTTTTCATACAAGAACCATTCCCCCACTCCTTCCAGTTCTCCAAAAGCCAATCCTTTCATCCGCCGGTGGGTTTCCAGTTCCGTTAAACGCATGGAAAACCGAAGCCGATAAGGCAGCACACTCTGCCAGGTATATTCCCGGACGCCATTGATGCCCTGTGCATCTCCCGGATCAGTTTCCTGTACTGCCAGCACCCCCTTCCACCATTGGGGCCATGCCAGGGAATCATGTAAAACTTCCCAGACCTGCGGTAAGGGGCATTGGAACTGCCATCGCGTGATGAATGCGTAGGATACCGACATAAGCCTTAAGCTGGATAAGTCATTTTCCGGTAATTACCTCCCTGATACCTTGGCCGGATACGAGGATTTCATCCTATCCGAATAACTCCGGTTGTCCGGAATTGTCTTCCGGTTGCCGTTCCCATTCCATTTCAATGGTTTTACTGAAATCGGTGAGTTTGGCACCCACTGCTTTCCAGCCCATCACATCCACCATTTTAGCAACTTTGAATTTGGCTTTTCGCACCTGTTGTCCCCGGCCTGTTTGTACCATCAGGATGGGTTCAGGATCCGTTGTTACCGCTTCCAGGCGATTACCCGTTCCTTCCCGGATAAACTGGAACCTGGTACGCAGGGTATTGGTTTCAATCCTGAACCGTTTGATGGTATACTGTAGTTTATCCTGGTCGAGATATACCGCGCTGACAATTTTTTCCGGATCGTATTGCTCGATCAACACAATCTTTTCCGGCTCGAAGCGCTGTGTTAATTCCGTATCCGTGATTTCATAAGTGCCGTCCTGGTAAAAGACGATGATTTTTTCGTCTTCGAAACTGCCGAGGTACTGGCCTTTTTCTTCGGTATTCAACCGCCCGAATTTATCGTCAAACCAGAGCTTCCGGCCAGCGAGAGTGGAGCGACCAGCTTCTTTGAACTTTATGGTTTTGACAGGATATTTTGTTACCTGGTTACCCATGCTGCTCCTGCCTTTGATCTCCAGTTCCTCGAAGAAGAACTCCCATTCCTTGATCCGGGCTGTACAGTTCGGGCTCAGCACAATCTTCACCACTTCTGCTTCCCCATTGGGGTTGGCGCTGAAATAATGTACCCGCGATTTATCAGATCCCTTGGTGAGATCATATTCCTTGTCCCTGGTGATACCGGTCACATTAAACCGCTTGGCATAACTCACACCCGACTGACCATCCACATAAATCATGTTATAGGTGGTGCGCTCATCATTTTTCTGGAATACGGCTGCATGCAGGATATCCTTTCCGATAAAGACCTTATCGGCAACTTTTACCACCTTCATTTTGCCCGCTCGGGTAAAAGCAATGATATCATCATAGTCTGAACACTCACACAGGAATTCATCTTTTTTTAACCCGGTACCGATAAAGCCTTCTGATCGGTTTAAATAGAGTTTGGTATTGGCAATGGCTACCTGTTTTACCTGGATGGTATCAAACTCCCGTATTTCTGTTTTGCGCTCTCGTCCTTTGCTGAATTTCTTCAGGAGATTCTCATAATAGGAAACGGCAAAATCGGTCAGATGTTCCAGGTCATAGTGCACCTGGCTGATATCTGCTTCAATCCCCTTGATCTGCTGGTTCAGTTCATCGATATCCAGCCGGTAAATCCGGCGTACAGGTTTTTCGGTGAGTTTGACCAGGTCTTCTTTTTCGATCGGTCTTTTCAGTTTTTTGGCAAAGGGTTCAAAAGCTTTGGCAATAGCCAGTAATACATCTTCCCAGGTAAGATGTTTTTGCTCCAGTTCCTGGTATATTTTTTCTTCAAAGAAAATCCGTTCCAGGGAAGTATAGTGCCATTTGTCTTCCAGTTCGCGGAGCCGGATCTCAAGTTCTTTCTTCAGCAATTCGCGGGTATATTCAGCGGATGCCGTGAGTAATTCTGTCACACTTACAAACCGGGGTCTGTTATCCTGTATCACGCAGGCATTGGGAGAGATACTGATTTCACAGTCGGTAAAAGCATATAAGGCATCAATCGTGATATCCGGTGAAATTCCAGGTGCCAGATCGATCTGGATCTCCACTTCCGCAGCCGTTACATCCGTCACTTTCCTGATCTTGATCTTGCCCTGGTCATTGGCCTTGGTAATGCTTTCCATCAACTGGGTTGTGGTTACACTATAAGGCACATCCCTTATCACCAGTGTTTTTTTATCCAGTTCTTCCACCCTGGCCCGGACGCGTAGTTTACCGCCACGTTTACCATCATTATAATGAGTAACATCTACCATGCCTCCTGTCTGGAAATCCGGGTATAGCTGGAACTTCTTTCCGCGCAGGTATTTGATGGAAGCATC
>CAZAOR010000472.1:0-7453 GCA_964486805.1 uncultured Sediminibacterium sp.
TGAAGGGAACCCAGTATTGCAAACCTTTCCGCAACCTTATTTCTGGCGGGCCCCCACCGATAATGATTTCGGAAATGGCATGCCGGAAAGACTCGGGGTATGGCGTACAGCACATGAAAACAGAAAACTGCAATCCGTTACACTCGGTTCGATGGAAGCAGATGGTCTGCCCATTACCGTAAAATATTTACTCACGGATATCCAATCAGATTATACGGTTGTTTATCGTATCAGAAAAGACGGCACTATTGAGGTACATGCCAGCATTGATATGCAGAATAAAAATCTTCCCGAACTGCCTCGCTTCGGTATGCGCATGCAACTGTCAAAATCCGATGCACATATCCGTTATTACGGTCGCGGACCCTGGGAAAACTACAGTGACCGGAAGACAGCCGCCTTCCTGGGAGAATACCAACAGGAATTGAAGGACCAGTTTACGGCCAATTACATCCGACCCCAGGAAAATGGGAATCATTCTGATATCCGTTGGGTAGAATTGGTCAATGACGCCCAACAGGGTGTCCGCATCACCGGCCTGCAGCCGATTTGTTTTACCGCCCTGCCTTACCTGACAGAAGATCTGGATCCCGGATTGACGAAAAAGAACCAGCATCCTGCCGATCTGAACGAACGGAATTTCATATCCCTGCAGATAGACCTGTTGCAACGCGGAGTTGGCGGCGACAATAGCTGGGGCGCTTATCCGCACCGTCCTTACCTGCTCCTGGACAAACAATACAGTTATGGCTATCTGATATCGCCTGTAAAAAAATAAGCGGCGAAAGCGCATGAAAAGGCGGTAACGAAAATCGGGTTACCGCCTTTTATACCCGGTTACTGGTCTTTGATCTTTAACCAGTTTTCATTGGCTTTCTGAATAAGCTCGGCCTGTTTCTTCATCCACGCTTCCTTTACTTTCTGGTTATAGTTGAAATACAATTTCCCGTCAGTTATCGTCCAGGTATCCGTTTCCGTAGCCGCTTTATGTCCGGCTGCGGTTCCGTAAGCACAATACCCTCCGAACTGCGGTGCATAGGCTTCCGGATTGGCCCGGAATGCATCCATATCTTCCTGTGTGGCGAATAACCATTCTGCCTGCTTCCAGGCATAATGCAGGCTATCGAAACCCGGCACCGGCTTTCCCTGCTTGAAAAATGCCACCACATCATATCCGCGGATCGCTTTGCCTTCCGGGGCAAATATTTCTCCCTGCTGGGCGATGGCTGGTGCCGAGAGGATACATAAAAAAGTAACCATTACCATGAGCTTTTGCATATTGATCAGATTAAGGGTTTATCAATGAAAAAATTTGGTCCAGTTGGCATCCGCTTTGGGTAACAGGTTCGGTTCATCCTTGTTCCATTTATTCAGCGTGTTATTGGTCCAGCTATGGTAAAACAGGTACAGCTTGCCGTTGCGTATTTTAAAAGTTTCAGGATCAACTTCAACCTTTTCGCCGGTTGCTCCCATGGCATAGGCACACCAGCCGCCATATTGGGGCTCATATTTGGCAGGATTCGCCTTGAATGCCTCCTTGTTTTGCTGGGAAGAGAAATAATAAAGGGCTCCTTCGTAAAATACGGCTAAATCCTTGTTCCCTTTCACCGCCTTATTTTCAGTGAAATACGCAACAGGATCATAGCCCCCGATTGCCAGTCCCGACTTGTCCAGGTTAAAGGACTTTTTTCTGAGATCGGATTGTCCGATTGCCTGGGTACAGGCCAGAGTGCCGGTCAAAGCCAGCAAAAAGAAAAAAAGTGTTTTCATGGTTCCATGTATATAGTAGTTAATACGATGAACCGGGAAGAACCTTACAGGATTTTTTTTCCGCTACCGAACACCAAGCGCTTTCATCAACCCGCTCATACTGCTGCTGTCTGCCATTACCTGGCAATACCTGTTAACTTCCGCCAGACTGTTATCAGAAAGCAGCCAGTTCATCGGCACTTTTTTCTGGTTAACATTAAAGTTTACCTCTACATCTGATGCAGTAAGCAGCATACTGTCGCGGGGCAAAACCGCATTGTTGTAACGCACTGAACGACAAAAACGGAGAAGGTGATAGCAGGCCAGGGCAGCCCTCCCTCTCCGTGTATTGTATAACCCATTGATAATTTCACTCCATTCATTTCCGAAACGAATGGTTTGCGGCCGTTCAAACGAATCATCCGGTCCAAACCGTATCATCAATACATAGGGAATGATCCGCCGGAAAAAGCCGGGATCCGTTTCGCGAAGGGTGACCAGCATTTCAAGCATTGTTTGTGCACCCGTATTTTCAACATATCCCCCATCTACAAAATGATAATTGTCAAGACTCGTGGCGGGCAAGGCAGCTCCTGGTGACATCAACGGAAAACGGGTGCTGAAATTGATTGCGGTACTATATCGCACCGAACCCGGTATCCGGCCCAACACGTCCCGCGAACTACTAAGCGCCATACTATCAGGTATGACATTGGTAATCCACGACTGGTTACCGGTTTCTACTTCGGTTGTGTTAATGAACCAGGCCGGGAATGCAGCCAATGTATCCGGCTTATCGAGGAAAGGCAGGTTGAATACTTCAGGGTTATTGGCACCAAGAGGAATGTCGTGAAACCCTTGTTCCCATCCCTGCTCCAGCGCAACGGCCCTGTCGAAAACATCGAAGTGCATGATGCTGAAAAGATGGAAGATATCCCCATAAAACATTCTTGCAATAACCGGTGCAAGAAAGTCTTTTTTGAAAAAAAGTTTGGCCAGGCTATCCATCCTGGGTGCCCCCGGTGGCAATACACACCTGTAAGTGATAGCATTAAACAATCCGACGCCCACCGATCCGCCGGAAACGGTGGAAAAAGCATAGATATGATTTTTAAAAGTCGGGTATTTGTCCTGAAGTTTGGCCAGCAAGAGGCCAGCCATCGCTCCGGTTCTCAAAGCCCCGCCCTCCGCACAAACCAGTAATAGCGGCACCTTTACCGAGTCGTCATTAATCCGATGTGTACGATCCATTCCTTGCAGGTAACCGGCTTCCTGCCTTTTTACCCAGGTTGCAAAATGTTGCTGCAGGCTCACCCTGTTATAAATATTGCTCCGGGTATCGCAGATGGTTCGTACCGGATGATCACTGTTTACCCAGGAGCAAAACAATAGCCAAAGCAACAGACTGAACCGCCAGGGAATTGCATTCAGTCCGGAAAATCGACCCTTGAACGGGGTGGCCTTATCCAGGTAAAGCAGGAAGGTTGTAATGCCGATCCAGCCGGCAAAAGCAAAGGCTACCAGTGATGCAGATCCCATGAACTGGTACGCACTGATAGGCAGAATAGAAACAATCAGCAATACCAGAAAGCCGATTCCGGCTACAGTCCTCACTTCCCTGTTCAGTACCGGGTATAATGCTGCGTTGATTTTATATTCCCAGCGTATATATGCATCTTTTGTTTCTATTGGTACATCCGCACCGAATGCCGGGAAACTAATCCTGCGCAATTCTGCCATGGGATGTGGGCGCATAAACGCCGGAACATCCGCACTGTAGGGAAATCGTACCAACTCCTCCGGAAGTTGTTCCAGGGGAAGGTTTTGCCATTCGGGATCTATATAAAATTTGCCGTACGGGATAGATTGATCACCGCCCCTGATATAGCCATTATGGTAACGGAAGATATAATCATTGTAAATGCCGAAAAGGAATGTTTTCATCCGGTATTCATCCGACTGCCGGTACTGGCTGTTTCTTTTGAGCAGCCTGGCAAGTACCTGATTCATTTTTCCGAAATACAGGTTATATACCAGCAGGAATCCGCTAATCAGAATCAAAATAACCCAGCTGGAGCTGGAAAAAGCTTTGTAGACATCGGGGGTCCAGAAAACCGCTGCAAGAAATACCCCGATGGTCATGATAAGAAAGGGAAATAAAAGGAAAAGTTTTACAAATGCCTTTTGTACGAATTTTCTCCACAGCACCCGATCCTGGGTTAGATAATTGCCCGAATTATCAATCACCATAACACGGTACCGGGCTGCAAACTCTGCCAGCATGCTCCAGGCAAGGGTTCCTGCAAACAGAAAAAATACCCCCGCGGGTTTCCAGGTATAGAAATCTTCTATCATGGCATAAAGGATGTCCGTACCCTGCGGAAGCACCCAGAAAAAAACAATTGCCAGCAGGTTTAGTGAGAGGTAAAACCAGAGCGCTCTTGAAACAAACAAAATATCATTCCATGCCGCACGGTGACTGCCCACTTTTCGGTAAAGTACTGTTAACTGCTTCAGGAAATCACCAATCTGGGGAAGCAACACTTTTGTCAGGAACTGTTCCAGCCAGTTAATAGGATCGAATGTCATGACATTTTAATTGAAATGAATGAATTTGTTCAGATCCGCAGAATATCCCGCCTGTACCGACCAAAAACTATTACTCGATTGGTCAACATCAGCATAATAATCCCCCCGCAGGATGAAACGCCTGGTTTTGTCATCATTCAGGTTAATGGTGATCATACCCCGCATCAGGAAAAGCCGGGTCCTTTGTTTGTCAAGCGATAAATAGGTGTTGGGATACAAGGTGGAATACTCTGAACCCGACAATCGGATAGCGCTGGTTTTTGGCTGAATCCAGATGAATTTGGGTAAAACATCTACATCCAGGAAACTCGCACAATTGAATCGGAAATTAACACCCAGGCTATACAGCAGGGAATTAATACCTGACTCTTCCGGCACTTTTACAGTACTGCTGCCGCTGCCCTGTACGATTGTATCACGTATCGGCGTTCTTGTAAACGCCAATTCTCCCTGGATGGCCGTACTGCCACCACGGTATTCAATGTCCAGCAGATTGACCCGCAAGCCTGAATAAATACTTTGGTATTGCAATAAGTTAATACCATGAATATATTTTGTAGCCGACGACGAATCACTGGTACGCAATACATCCAGGTAACGAAGGTTGTTGTCCAGTTTTGAGAGGCGGAAAAAAAACTCTCCCTTATCCAGGGGTACCACTCTCGCCCGGCTCGGAAACACCTGTGAAAGTGGACGCCTGAACCCGTAGAAATCAGCTTTGAGTTCCGTTTGCAGTAGCCCATTGGGTTTATCATTGCCAAATAAACCAATCAGGTCTGTGAAAACATCAAGGTTGATAAAAGAATATAAAGATTTTTCATGGATAACCCGAATACTGTCGAAGGATGCTTTATTGGCAAAATTGAGAAAGGTTTCCTTTGCAGTAAAAATGGCATTCGGCGCATTCTGTGGTTTGCTGTAATGAATCAATTCATGTGGTAGCACCACATAACGAGGGGTTTCTGCAGCATTATCGTTAGAAAGTCGTTTGTCATTGGCTAAAACCAGCAGGTTCAACTGGCGATTGGCTTCTCGGAACGTGCCATTGTTTTTAACCGTTTTATCCGCTTTAAAACTGCCCCGCTCACCATAACTGGAACGATTGATCATATAGTCTACAAACGAATTATTCTTCAGATTATACCTCGTTCCGAAAGCCTGTGCAGGTATCAAATGCAGGCCGGCTGCCTGTGCAGGGTCAATAGTGAAACTGATGGTGTAAATGAACCCGTCGTTAATATACAAAGTGGCATTATCCAGTGAAAGTTTACCGGCAGGCTCATACAAGCCCTGATTAAATCGGTAATATGGCACTTCCCGCTGCAAACGGATTATGGCTGAAAGACTGTCATTGTAAGCCAGCACTGAAGAGTCCTGCTTCGAAGCTTTTGCCTTGTCGGAAGCTGATTGACGAACAGACAGTGTATAAAGGGTGTCTGTGCTCAGGCTTAACTGCTGACCGATATCTGTCCACGGATCGTCAGTATGGGCCGCAGCGAATGCTGTTGCCAGCTTCTGAAAAAAAGTATCAAATTCCCTGCGGCTGAAGTTTGCCGAGAATCCTTCATCCTTGACACAGTTTTCCGTTTCGGAATTCGACAGGCAGAGCTTCATGATATAGCCCCCGGTTTTTCCGGTAAAACTGTATTGAAGACCCTGCCGGTTTTTAAACTGTACCGCCGCATTGTTACTATTGCTGATAATACAGGTTTTCCAGTATGCTTTTACCCGCGGTTGCACCTTTTCTTTCCAGTCGGCAGCCAATTGGTTTTTCTCCTCCTCTGAAAGATCCGCGATCACTGGCGTACTGTAGGTGGCAGCATTGGTTGTATATTTTTTAAGGGTATCCTCGTTCCGTAGAACACAAACAGAAAATGCCGAATCTGGCCCTGCTAAAACAAGCTTAAGCTGGGCGCCGGCTGGCTGCAGGCCAATGAAAAGAAGGATAAAAATGCAACAGGTTTTCATAGTAGTTGGTTATGGTAAAACAATGATAATGTCAAGCAGGCATAAAGCTGTTTGTCACAAAAATCCGTTCACAGAACGGTACCGACTTATTTGGGGGAGCAACAAGGGTACGCAGAAACAATATCTGGTATTTTTTTTACAAATGCAAGCACCTGGCGGAAAGAGGGATATCCCCTTATAGGGGGATAACTGCCGATATGAGGAATATCATGTTTCTGTGTGACAAGAATCATAGCTGAAAAAGCAAAAGAATTTCAATTTGTGCAGGGTTTAAACACAAGGTTCCCATGCAGGGCTGGTGCTTGAATCTGACCTTTATTACATGCTTGAACAAAGAGCCTGTTTACGCCGGGGCATCGGCGGCCTCCTTCTGGTGTGTGGGAGCGCCTGCCGGCTCCGGTAAACAGACCTGTTCCTTTACTGTTATAATGAGGCGGCTCTTTAAAATAAAAGAAAGCCTCAACCAATTGTTTTGTGAGAGGGTTGACTTTGATTTTGTATCCCGGCCGGGTTTCTACCTGGCCGGCTGATTTTTACAAAGGATTCCTCTTTTCGGCCTTTATCCGCTTCCCAATATTGTACCTTTGCCGCAAGGAGAACAATCTATGGAACAAAGCATTTTAAGTGAATTGGCCGGCAGTTTGTCAGGCAGTGAGATCGTAAAGCTGGGAAACCGCATCAGCGAGCGCATTCGCCAGGGAGAAAAGATCTACAATTATACCATCGGTGATTTTGATCCCCGCATTTTCCCAATCCCCGCTGAGCTGGAAACAGCGATCATTGCCGCTTACGAATCAAAATATACCAGCTATCCCGCCGCAGAAGGTATCCGCGAGCTCCGCGAAGCCGTAAGCCGTTTCATCAAAGAATGGGAAGGTCTGGACTATAGCCTTTCTGAAATCCAGATCGCCTCCGGAGGACGGCCCCTTATTTACACGGTTTTTAAAGCCATTGTTGACAAGGGAGATAAAGTGATTTATGGCGTCCCGTCCTGGAACAATAACCACTATGTACACATGACCGGCGGCGAACACTGTGTGATCGAATGCCTTCCCGAAAATAATTTCATGCCCACACCGGCACAGATTGCACCACATATCAGCGGTGCTACGCTTATCTGCCTCTGTACGCCACAAAATCCGACCGG
>CAZAOR010000473.1:0-2989 GCA_964486805.1 uncultured Sediminibacterium sp.
GAGCAGAATCGTCACCACCGGCGCGCCCGAGGACTTGGCTTTGGCAATCAACGCCTCGTCCTGCGCCGGCAAATCCAGATTCGTCCGGTCGCCTTTCATCTCCGCATAGGGCAATTCACCCACCACGGCAATGACGGCCTCCGCGCCCTGAATTTGACTGCCGTCCGGTGAGAAGGTCACTTGGGTTTGCGGGGAAACCGCCGCTTTGATGGCCGACAGCAGCGTCGTGCCGCCATGAGTCACATTGCCTTGATCCCCCTGCCAGTCAATTGTCCAGCCGCCGCATTGCACCCCCAAATCATCCGCCGCCTCACCCACCACCGCCAGATGTTTGATGTGTTTGGACAAGGGCAAAACATGATTGTCATTCTTGAGCAGCACCAGCGATTCCCGCACGCATTGACGCGCCACCGCCCGATGCGCCGCCGACCCGATGGCCGCCGTCAGATTGGGGTCGGTGTCGTCATGGTCGAACAAGCCCATCTGATATTTCACCCGCAAAATCCGCCGCACCGCATCGTCAATGCGCGCGCGCGGCACCTTGCCTTCGGCCACCAGTTGTTTCAAATCCTCGATGAATTCCACGTAATTGTTGGCATGACCCGGCCCGTAGGGAATCATCACCATGTCCAGACCGGCGTTGATGGCCTGTTCAATGTCAGATTTGTAATCGGGCGACAACTGGTCAATGGCCGCCCAGTCGGACACCAGAAACCCTTTGAACCCCAGTTCATTCTTCAAAACGTCAGTGAGCAAGTATTTATTGGCGCTCATCTTCTTTCCGTTCCAACTGCTGTAGGAAACCATGATGGAACCCACGCCGGCTTGAATGGCCGCTTCATAGGGCGGCAAATACAATTTGCGCAATGTGGCTTCGTCGCAGACGGTGTTGCCCTGATCAATGCCCTCCTGCGTGCCGCCGTCCCCGAGATAATGTTTGGCGCAGGCCAGAACGGAACCGGCATTGAGAGATTCACCTTGAAACCCTTTGACGGCGGCGGCGCCCAATTCAGAGACTAAATCGGGATGGTCGCTGTAACTTTCATAAGTGCGTCCCCAGCGTTCATCCCGCGCCACGGCGATGCAGGGAGCAAACGCTCAGCGGATGCCCGTGCCGGCGGCTTCCTCGGCGGTGACGTGTTCGGCCTGTTCAATCAGTTGAGGGTCGTGGGTGGCGCCCAGACCGATGTGATGAGGGAAAATCACTGCTCCGTCCACATTGTTGTGGCCGTGAACAGCGTCAATGCCGTAAAGCAAAGGAATTTTCAGACGGGTTTGCAACGCCTCGGCTTTGAAGGAATTGACCATGTCCAGCCAGTCCTGCGGACTGTTGCCATCCGCCGGATCGGAACTGCCCCCGCTTAACACCGAACCCAAACCATACTTCGCCACAGCCCCTTTGTCATTCATCAACGCCCCGCTGTCCACTTGCGCCATCTGCCCTATCTCCTCAGATAAAGTCATTGAGGAAAGGAGGTTTGATGCAAGTGTCAGAGATTTATTGGAAAATTCCGGAGCGGCAAGTGTATTAAACCCGACCGTTGAGATCCCTAAAACAACGAAAAAATTCATCTTAATAAATAAATATTTGAAAAATTTGTAAGAAAAGTATTGACATATCATATAAAAAGTAATAAAAAATGCGTATTCCATACAACAACTACTGCAAATAGCAGAATGGGTCAATAAAAAACTGAATTTTTTACAAAATGTCAAAAAGCAAACGACCAACTTTGTTGCAATGCTTTCCATCCTCCGTTTATGTCATAAATCAACTGATTTGAAACCAACCACCGCATAATTTATAAACACTATGAACTCCACCAAAGAAATCATTCAATCAAACCACCGTAAAAATCCACAAACCGGAATCCTGCGAAAAGGCATCGCTTCTTTACTGCTTTTGCTGACCGCTTTGACGGTCAGGGCGAACAATGTGTTGACCAATCCCGGATTTGACAGCACGCCGGCCATGAATGGCTGGACGCAAACCGGAAATCAAACCTGGTGGTCCGGCATCAGCACGGCGCTGGTCCGAACAGGCGTTAATTCGCTGTGGATGCAGGGTATTTACAACGGCTACCCTTACATTTCGACGGAGCAACAAACTTTGGCCTGTGCGCCCGGTTCGACCTTTACCGCCGATGCGTGGCTTTCTCAATACGTTTACTACTATGCCCATCAAGGAGGCGATAACGGCGCGGGTTCGGGTCTATTCGCCAGTGACGCCAGTGGACAGGAAGACGGCTGGGTTGAAGTTTCCTTTCTGGATGGAGCAAATAATGTTCTGGCGGATTATCGTTCGTTGATTATTGATCCGGCTTATGTCAATAACGCGGCGGCGACGGCCACTGCCACCAATACAGTCACGGTGGGTGGCGTCACTTATACGAACATTTACCTGTCGTGGATACATTGCTCGGTGACCAATCAATACGACGTCTCCCAAATTCCCGCGGCGGCGACGGATCCTGATAGTTATTCGGCCACGGCCATCACAAATACTTTGGCTGACGGAATAATGGTGGCTCCGCCCGGAACCAAGTATGTCCAATACAAGCTGGTCTTGTTTCAAGCGCAATATGAAGCGGGCGCAACTTATTGGGACGATTGCACGCTTGATTTGATTGGCGGTCCGGCAGCTTCGTCCATCGCCAATCTGTCTCCTGACGGAACTCAATTTTTCAATATCGCCAGCACCAATTTTACTTTCACTGTGACATCTTCATCCTCTGGCGGCGCGCCATTGCCGGATAATCCGACCAATGGAATTCAGGTGATCGTGAACGGCGTGGATAAGTCAAGCGCCCTGCAATTTAGCGGCGATCCTCAAAACTTGAACGTCACGCTGCCGAATCTGACATCGAACCAGATTTACAACATCAGCATATCGGTCAGCAACAGCGCCGCGCTGGTCTCCAGCGCCAATGTGACGTTTGACACGTTTGACACAAACAATTTCATCGTGTCGGTTGAAGATTATGATTTT
>CAZAOR010000474.1:0-6466 GCA_964486805.1 uncultured Sediminibacterium sp.
GCATCAAAATGGACACTCTATATCCCCTCCCGACTGGCTTATGGTGATAAGGGAACACCGCGGATTCCGCCAAATTCAGCCCTGATACTCGACGTGGAATTGCTGAAGGTAAAACCGGTCAATAAATGATGCATCGCTGCGATGTCGATATAGCCGATCCAGGAAAAAACCTCCCTGTTTTGTATAGGTGTATGCGATACATCCTCCTGGGAGGCACTTTCCTAGTCTCTTCCATACAGGGATACGCCCAGGTCAAAAATCGATTTGATTCCCTGGCTGTTCAAATACCCTTGAACAACCAGGAAGACACCATGCAATATGCAATCGGGGCCTATATCGGTCATTTCCTGGTAGATGGCGGCTTTCTGTCCCTTGACCTGGACCGCTTCCTGCTGGGTTTGCAGGATGTCTATGCATTGCGAGAACTGCGGATACCCGATTCAAGTATCCTGCCACTGATAAATGCTTATCAGTTGAAACTGCAGAAGAAACGAGGAGAAGCTTTTGAGAAAAAGATGTTCGATGAACTGAAAAATAGAAAGGATATCACAGCCTTGGCATCCGGTGTGCAATATGCCATCCTCAAGCCCGGGTCGGGAGCTAAACCGGGTGTTAATGACTCCGTAGCAGTAAACCTGCAGGGAAAACTGGCAGATGGAACTGTTTTTTCACCTGCATCCACACCCTCCATCAGTACAAGGGTGAATAAACTGGTGCCCGGACTCCAGGAGGTTCTTCCACTAATGCGTGAAGGGGCCCAGTGGGAGGTTTATCTACCGGCCAATTTGGCGTATGGAAGTGCCGGTAAGGGGAAAATCATACCTCCCTTTACCGCGTTGTCAGTGATTGTCAGGTTGGAAAAAATCCTGCATTGAGTTTTTTTCAAAACAAGCCCTTCTCCATTCCAACCCCGGCCCCTATTTTGTATCTTTATAGAATAAAATGTTATGTATGAGAAAGTCGTTACTCTTTTCAGTGGTTTTTGCCATGTTGTGTTCAGGCCTCTATGCCCAAAAAAAACCTGCGGCCAAAACAGCAGCCGATCTGCGGGAAGATACCATCCAGTACAGTCTGGGCGTTTATATGATGCAGCAATTCTTTGAAAAATCAGGATTCTCCGTTACCAATCCGACACTTTTTAAAAAAGCCATTGATGATGTCCTCGCCAAAAGAAAACTCATGGTCGATCCCGCCACAACAGAATCCAGGCTTTTGGCTTATCAGTCAGATTTCCTGAAAGCAAAGGGTATCCGGGAAGAACAATTGTTATTTCAAAAAGTGAAGGCCGACAAGAAGTTCGAGGCCCTTCCCAGCGGCGTTTATTATATGATGATTAAAAACGGCACCGGCTTACGCCCCTCTGCGAAGGACACGGTTGTACTGAATGTTATTTGCACCCTCCCCAGCGGCAAAGTGGTCGACAATACCAATGAAACCAAACGCTCCTATATGGCCATCGCCGGAGAAATGATACCCGGTATCAAAGACGTTTTGTTCCGCATGCCGGAAGGCAGCGTGGTGAGAGCCGTGATCCCGGCATCTTCCGCCTATGGGGAAGCCGGTACCCAAACCATTCCCCCGAATTCCGCCGTGATCTATGACCTGGCACTGGTTCAGGTAAAACCTGCTAAATAATGGATTAAATTATTAAATAACAAATACTTACATATACTATTATTGATATCCCCGGGTTTGTCCGGGGATCTTTTTGGGTAACAGCCAGAACAGTTATCCACAGGATAATTAATTCTGTCCGAATCATCTATGGAATCAGGGGAATGATTACCTTTGCGGCTCAAAAAAAGGGGCTGTTTTTGCCCCTGGTTCAAACTAAAAACAACAACAGTATATGGCCGACTTGAAATTTCAGCGCAACTTTGGTATTGCCGCACACATTGATGCCGGTAAAACCACTACAACTGAGCGCATTCTCCGCTATACCGGAATGATCCATAAAATCGGGGAAGTACACGATGGTGCCGCTACCACCGACTGGATGGAGCAGGAAAAAGAAAGAGGTATCACCATCACCTCTGCGGCAGTAAGCTGTCAGTGGAATTTCCCCACTGTACTGGGTAAAGCCACACCTGATACCAAAAAATATTACTTCAATATCATTGATACCCCCGGTCACGTGGACTTTACCGTAGAGGTAGAACGTTCCATGCGTGTGCTGGATGGCCTGATCGCGCTGTTCTCGGCCGTAGATGGTGTAGAACCCCAATCTGAAACAGTTTGGCGCCAGGCTAACCGTTACAAGGTGCCCCGGATCGGTTTCGTGAATAAAATGGACCGCTCCGGAGCCGATTTCCTGATGGTTGTGAATCAGGTTAAGGAAATGTTGGGTGCAAAAGCGGTTCCGCTGCAGTTGCCCATCGGTGCCGAAGACAATTTCAAAGGTGTGGTAGACCTTATCAAGATGAAAGGTATCATCTGGCATATGGAAACAGAGGGAATGACATTCGATGAAATCCCTGTTCCGGATGATATGGTGGAAGAAGCAGAGCAATGGCGCCAGAACCTGGTAGAAGCTGTGGCTGAATATGATGATAAACTGATGGAGAAATTCTTTGATGATCCCAACAGCATCTCGGAAGATGAAATGCATGAAGCGATCCGTAAGGCCACGATCGATCTCAGCATCGTTCCGATGATGTGCGGTTCCTCTTTCAAAAATAAAGGGGTACAAACAGCCCTGGATGCGGTTTGTCGTTACCTGCCTTCCCCGGTTGATATCGAAGATACCGTAGGAACTGATCCCGATACCGGTGAAACGATCGTCCGGAAACCAGATCCCAAAGAACCCTTTTCTGCACTGGCATTCAAGATCATGACCGACCCCTTTGTAGGTCGACTGGCCTTCTTCCGCTGTTATAGCGGGCACCTCGATGCAGGATCCTATGTTCTGAATGTGCGCAGCGGCAAAAAAGAAAGGATCAGTCGTATCATGAAGATGTTTGCCAACAAGCAAAACCCGATCGATTTCATCGAAGCCGGTGATATCGGCGCAGCCGTTGGATTCAAAGAAATCAAGACCGGTGATACTCTCTGCGATGAGAACCATCCGATCACCCTGGAGAATATGTTCATCCCCGAACCGGTAATCGCCATCGCCGTTGAGCCTAAAACCCAGGCCGATGTTGACAAGATGGGAATGGCTATTGCCAAACTGGTTGAGGAAGATCCGACCCTTCGCGTTAACACCGATGAAGATACCGGCCAGACCATCCTGCGCGGGATGGGTGAACTGCACCTGGAAATTATCATCGACCGGATGCGCCGCGAATTTAAAGTGGAAGTAAATCAGGGTGCCCCCCAGGTAGCGTATAAAGAAGCCTTCGGAACAACCATTGAGCACCGCGAAGTATTGAAAAAACAAACCGGCGGTCGTGGTAAATTTGCCGATATCCAATTCAGTATCGGACCGGCTGATGCTGAATGGATGAAAGAAAATGAAGGCAAGCATTTCCAGTTCGTCAACGATATCTTCGGTGGTTCCATCCCCAAAGAATTCGTTCCCGCTATCCAAAAGGGTTTTGAAACCGCAATGACAACGGGTGTGCTGGCTGGTTATCCGATGAATAATATGAAAGTCAGGGTGTTTGACGGAAGCTACCATGATGTGGATTCCGACTCCATGTCTTTTGAACTTTGTGCCAAATCCGGTTTCCGCGAAGCTGGTCGCAAAGCCAAACCCATGCTCCTGGAACCCATTATGAAAGTGGAGGTCTTGACCCCCGACCAATATATGGGTGATGTAACAGGTGACCTGAACCGCCGTCGCGGGATGCTGGAAGGCATGGACAGCCGCGCCAACCTGCAGGTAATCAAAGCCAAAGTGCCTCTGAGCGAAATGTTCGGTTATGTAACCCAACTGCGCTCCCTGTCTTCTGGTCGTGCCACATCAACCATGGAGTTCAGTCACTACGCTCCTGCACCAAACAACGTTGCGGAAGAAGTGATTGCCAAGAACAAAGGAAAAGTGAAAGTAGAGGATTAAGTAAATCTGCTCCGATAAAGGAAAGCCCCGGTTCTGTTGAATCCGGGGCTTTTTTATGCAGTTATTAGGGACTTGCCTACTGGCAGTATTGTTTGATAAGCGGATCTGCATCTTTCCAGCCTTTTTTACTGGCTATCTGTAAAGTGGCACAGCCAGCTTCTTTTTTACCGGTATTGATCTGCGCAACGCCCTTGAAGTATTCCGGCTTGCCATTGGTGGATAGTCCTTGCGCAAGTTCCTGGTCAAAACAGGTGATGGCCCTTGCCCAGTTTTTCATATTGATGAAACAAATACCCGCATTTTCCATAGCGGCATATTCCAGGGGATTTTCGTGGTAGGATCGAAGAAAGAGATCGGCTGCTTGCTGCAAATTATCGTTACCGCCTTTGGTGAATGCTGCAACCGCTGCATTGTAATGTATTTTAGCTGTTTGTAATTTTTGTAGTTTTTCCGGATCTGTACCGGTAGCTTGTGCCGAACGCATGGTGAGCAGAATGTCCATTCTTCGTTTGGGCAATAGGGTGTCCTGCGGGAAGAGTTTGATAGCGCTGTCCGCCAGCTGCAGCAAACGGGGCGTTCCTCCAATACATTGCCGCATTCCGACAAGATACATGCTCCAGGCAAAAGGCTCAGGCCGGTAATGAACATAGGTATCAAACGCTTTTTGAATATTGGCGGTATCCTTTGTTTTAACCAGCACGGCAATCAGGGTTTGATAAAAAGTATTGGCACGTGGCCGCAGATCGAACGCCGTGAGTGCATTGCGTGCGGCCGAATCAAATTTCCCCTCCCGGTAAAAAATATTGGCTTTGAGAAACTCGGCATAACCGATGGGCGGATTATCTTCCCTTGCTTTATTTAACAGGCGGAAGGCTTCCGGATAATTATCCGGGCTCGCTTCATACAGGTATCTTGCCTTGATCGCATCAATCGGTTGACCGGTAGCACACAAATTGGGAATAGCAGGAAACGCAGGAACGACCTTCTTCCAATCCATCTGCAGGGGTTCGTGGTTCAGATCGGCCAATACGGTTCGCTGCAATACCAGGGACCGGTAGGTTTGGGTAGCGATATACCCTGCCGGTAAAAGCAGCAGGATGGCCACTGTGCCGAAAATAGTCCTCACCGGTTTCACGGGCTGATTTCGGGCATCCTGTTCCGTAGCAGGAATTGTTTTCTTCCGTGCTGCCAGATAGGTCGTGATATTGATAGAAGTGATCAGGACAAAAAATACCTGACTGATCGGACGTTCCATGGGGAAGTTGAAAAACGCATCAATGGCGTACCCGATAAAAGCCAGAAAGGAAAACACCGCATAGTTCCGGAGGGAGTCCGGTGCATCCGAAAACCAGGTCCGGATGGTAAACAGCGTAATACAAATAAACAGGCTGAGGTATAACAAGCCACCGGGAATACCCATCTCCGCAAACTGTTCGAAATAGTCATTATGGGCGTGCACGGGAACCACCAGGTCATTGGTCAGTAAACGCTGGTAAGGGATGGATTCGATTTTCCAGTTCCCATACCCGCAGCCCAACAGGGGATGCTTTTTGGTATAATCGATGGCATGTGACCAGAGCCGGAAACGGACGTTGGTACCTTCTGCATCAAAGGCAACCACGGTAGCCAGCCTCTCGGCCGCAGTGCCATAACCGCCCTTTTCATCCTGCAGGTTTTTGACATTCTCCAGTTCTATATTGGATGCAAAATAGGCAACCATTACCGGGAGCAGCACAAAAATGCTCTTGTACAGACTGGTTTCCAGGTTCCGCTCTTTCCGGTATTGCAGGTAGAGATAGACAAAAGTCAGCAAAAGGATCAGGATCAGGCTCAGGTAAGAGGCCCGGGCATTAACCAGCAACAGGGAAAACGTACCGAGCAGTAATACAATGATATGCCCGATCTTTTCAAGCGGCTTGGAATGAAAAATACAATAAATAGCAAAGGGGATCTTTACAACCGTGCTGGCTGCGAAGATATTTTTGTTACCGGTGGTGCCTTTCAAACTCAGAATCACGGTGTTCATGTCGATGGTCTGCACATCATGCAGGAATTCCGAGATGATCTCAACCGATTCTATCAGCAGGACCAGGCTGAGCAACCGGGCGATTTGTTGAAAGAGGTCCGGAATCCTGTTCAGGAGAATGGCCAGGTTAAAAAAAGCAATGATTGTCGCAATAAACCGGGTATAACAAACCCAGCTTTCCGTAAAGTTGACTGCCCAGGTAGTGGATAGTCCAGCCCAGACAAAAAAGGCGATATAGAGTTTGCTGAAAATATTACCAAAAACGGCTTTGGCATCTTCCTCGAACTGGTCTTTCCGGTACAGGATATAACCGGTTACCCCAAGATCAAGGATAATGATATACAACCATTGCGGGCCAAAAGCATCATACGCACCAAGATCGGGGATAAAATGCACCAGCAGGTAGAGCAGGCAGATGAACAGCACCGGTTTGCCGGGTT
>CAZAOR010000475.1:0-3599 GCA_964486805.1 uncultured Sediminibacterium sp.
AAATTTTATCAAATAAAGTATTCAACTGCATGACACTGCTATTTTTTGAAACTCCTTCTGGCAATAAAATACAAAGGAATGCCGGTCAGCGTGATCAATAAGCCTGGCCATGTAAAACCAGGTTTATAAATGATCAGCATGATGCAGAAAGCAGAGCCCATCAACATATAGATGGCAGGCAATACCGGGTATCCAAAGGCACGATACGGCCTTGGAGCATCAGGCATTTTGCGGCGCAAAATAAAAATTCCTGCGATGGTAAGCACATAAAAGATCACCACCACAAATGAAACCATATCCAGCAGGTCGCCATACTTACCACTCAGGCATAAAACTGAAGCCACGATGCATTGCGCCCACAATGCCCAGCCTGGAACTGCATTCTTATTCAATTCTCCCGCTTTCCTGAAAAACAGGCCGTCCTGCGCCATGGTATAATATACCCTTGCCCCTGCAAGGATCAACCCATTATTACAACCAAAGGTTGAAACCATGATCATGGCAGCAATCAGGTAGGTTCCCCAATCACCGAAAATAACATTGGAAGCAGCAACGGCTACCCGGTCTGCCTTGGCAAATGCAATATCATTCAGCGGCAGTACACTCAAATACATGAGGTTGGCCGATACATAAATAATAGTAACGATCAGCGTTCCGAGAAATAAACTCAACCCGATATTTCTTTGCGGGTTACGGATTTCGCCGGCAATAAAAGTGACGTTGTTCCAGGCATCACTGCTGAATATTGAACCTACCATTGAGGCGGCAATGGCCCCGATGGCTGCCGCACCAAGTACCGGAACAACTAAAGAAGGAATACCAGCCATAGAAGGCAGTACGATTTTTTGCATCTGCCAGGCGTTCTGCCAATTGGCATGCCATACATCCGCTTTCGCCATCATCAGTCCGAAAACAACCAGTCCGAAAAGGGATAGTAGCTTGGTCAAAGTGAAAATTATCTGGATCATCTTCCCGCCCTGGATACCGCGGGTATTGACATACGTAAGCAAAACAATCAACAGGATGGATGCCACCTGCGCTGTATAGATATGCAGGGACCCGATCGAAAAAATGATATTCGCATCTGTTAATTCCAAGCCCGGAAAAAAGTAGCCGGCGAATTTACAGAATGCAACCCCTACCGCTGCAATGGTACCGGTTTGTATAACGGAAAAAAAGCTCCAGCCATACAGGAACCCGACCAAAGGATTATACGCGGTTTTAAGGTATACATATTGTCCGCCAGCTTTTGGAAACATGGCGCTCAGCTCTCCATAACTCAGGGCCGCTGTAATAGTCATAAAACCTGTCAGCAGCCACACCACGATCAGCCAGCCGGCGCTTCCGACGTTTCGGGTAATATCCGCACTTACAATAAATATACCAGACCCGATCATACTGCCGGCAACGATCATAGTGGCATCAAAAAGGCCCAGTGTGGGCTTGAAGGACGGATGATTGTTACTCATAAAAAATCCCGCTTTAGGGGCGGGATGAAGATAATGAATAAGATTTATTTCTTCGCCTTGTACAAGGCATTCAGGCCCTGGACAACATCCTTGGTAATATCATAGGCGCTGTCTCTGAGATACATCAGGTCGGAAGGGCTGGAATAAGAAAAGATATAGGCATAGCCCTTGTCTTTATTGTACACTTTCAGGAAGTCTTCTATTTTTTTCTTGATATCCTGGAGGCGCCGGAATTGTTCATCCTGCATCTCATCGTTCATCATTTTTTCCTTACCCTGGAAAGCCTGTTCCATCTGCATCAGTTCCTGCTGTTTTGCTGCCAGCTCTGTCTGAGACATGCCCGCTGCAGCCTTTTGCAACTGCTGATACTTGGTTGTGAAAGTGGCTTTCATATCGCCCAGTATCTTGGCATTGGCCTGGTCCTTGGATTGAAGTTCACTGTTTACCTGCCTGAAATATTCGAACTTGCTTTGAATGGAATCGGTATCAAAGTATGCAATCCGGAAAGGACCTACCGGCATAGCTTTCGCAGTACCGGCCGTTGCCTGCTCCGGTTGCTGTCGTCCGGAGAAATGAAGATAAAAAAGTACCGCTACGGCAACACCCAGCACAACATTCCAGATAAGAGTAAAATTCTTCATACGCTTCAGGTTTAAAGGACCTGCCGGCACATTTTTTCGCGCACCTTAATCAAAAATAATGGCTATTTACCGGACAGGTTTGTTAAAAAAAGTAGGAAGCTTTCACTTCCTACTTCCTGTTATTAGTTATCGTTAACGGGATTATTCATCCTCATCAAAACTCATCGCTTCGCGGGTTGTTGCCAGCACCTCATATTCTTCCTTGCTGCCCACGATCAGGTTTTCAAACTCTTTCTGACCGGTACCGGCAGGAATCAGGTGACCTGTGATGACATTTTCTTTCAGACCGAGCATACCGTCGGTTTTACCCTGGATCGCTGCCTGGCTGAGCACTTTAGTAGTTTCCTGGAAGGATGCAGCGGATATCCAGCTTTGTACACCCAGGGAAGCTTTTGTGATACCCAGGAGCACCGGAGTGGCGGTTGCTGGTTTGGCATCACGCACCTGTACCAGTTTTTTATCGTTTCGCCGAAGGATAGAATTCTCTTCGCGCAGTTCCCGCAGGGTGATAATCTGGCCGGCTTTCATTTTGGCGCTCTCACCCGGATCCGTAACCACTTTCTTATCAAAAATCCGGTCATTCTCTTCAATAAAATCAAAGCGGTCTTCCAGGTCCTCCTCCAGGAATTTGGTATCCCCGGCATCTACGATTTCTACCTTCTTCATCATCTGACGAACAATCACCTCAATGTGCTTATCATTGATCCTTACACCCTGAAGCCGATAGACTTCCTGGATCTCATTGACCACATATTCCTGAACCGCAAAAGGTCCTTTGATGGAGAGGATATCTGCAGGCGCTACCTGTCCATCAGACATCGGTGTCCCTGCTTTCACAAAGTCGCCATCCTGAACCAGGATCTGCCGCGTAAGCGGGATCAGGTATTTCTTCACCATGCCATCCCGGGATTCCACGATAATTTCGCGGTTCCCCCTTTTGACATTACCGAATGCTACCACACCATCAATTTCGCAAACAATGGCGGGATTACCGGGGTTCCTTGCTTCAAAGAGCTCCGTAACACGGGGCAGACCACCGGTGATATCACGCAGTTTACCCAATACCCTCGGAATCTTCACCAATACCTGGCCTGCAGTCACTTCCTCACCTTCATCCACTACAATGTGTGAGCCAACCGGCAGGTTATATTGTTTGGTTTCCTTACCAACCACATCCAGCGCAGGGATACGGGTTTTATCCTTGGTTTCAATAACCACTTTTTCACGGTGACCTGTTTGCTCGTCAGATTCATCCCGATAGGTTACCCCATCAATGATATTTTCAAACTTCACGGTACCGTTCAGTTCTGCAACAATTACATTGTTAAACGGATCCCAGGTACAGATGACATCTCCCTTTTTCACCTGGGTACCATCCTTGATCATCAGGGTAGCACCATAGGGTACGTTATTGGTAATCAATAAACGATCGTTCTTCACATCCATGATCCGCACTTCACCGGTCCGTCCAATAACGATCTTGCTTTTT
>CAZAOR010000476.1:0-10480 GCA_964486805.1 uncultured Sediminibacterium sp.
GCCGACTCACCCCCAGATCCCAAAACGGTTCCCTGATAGAATCCGGAGAAGCCGCAATCAGGCAGGTTCTACAAATGGTGGAAGCAGGAACAGTTACGTCGATCAATGGAAAATTCCTGGTAATTGAAGCACAGTCTATCTGCTTGCATGGCGATGGCACCCATGCTACGGTATTTGCCAGGAAGATCCATACTGCTCTAAAAAAGGCTGGTGTGATGATACAATCTCCTGCTCATGCGTAGATCGAAAAAAAATTCCGCACTCACCGGCGCTGCCTTCCTGATGGCAACATCCGCCATTGGCCCGGGCTTTCTTACGCAGACCACGGTATTCACCGGCCAGTTGATGGCGAGTTTTGGTTTCGTAATTCTGCTGTCTGTATTGCTCGACCTTGGGGCACAATTAAATATCTGGCGTATAATCGCAATTAAGGAGGCGCGGGCGCCGGTCATTGCCAACCAGGTGATTCCCGGACTGGGTTATTTCCTTTCGGTGCTGGTTGCAGTAGGTGGGTTAGCTTTTAATATCGGGAATATTGCCGGTTGCGGATTAGGTCTGCAGGTATTGACTGGTATGGATCTCTACGAGGGCGCTTTTGTCAGTGGTGGGATCGCCCTGGTTTTATTCTGGCTTAAGGAAGCCGGTAAAGCCATGGATCTCTTTACTAAAATACTCGGTATCGTGATGGTGGCGTTGATGACCCTTGTTGCTTTTCATGCCGCACCTCCGCTAACAGAAGCAGCTTGCAGAAGTGTCTGGCCCAAACAAATCAGCTCCATCGCCATCATTACCCTGGTAGGGGGTACCGTAGGGGGCTATATCAGTTTTGCCGGCGGGCACAGATTATTAGACGCGGGCATTCAGGGGGCAGTTGCGATTCCGCAGGTAACAAGAAGCGCCATTACCGGCATTCTGGTTACTGCGCTGATGCGAGCTTTACTGTTTCTGGCAGTGCTGGGTGTATTGCATCACGGGGGTATATTAGATTCTGCCAATCCACCAGCTTCGGTATTTAAACAGGCCGCAGGCAATATCGGCTATCTTTTTTTTGGTATGGTGATGTGGTGCGCCGCCATCACTTCGGTAGTGGGGGCTGCCTATACTTCCGTCTCGTTCCTGAAAAATATACATCCGGTTATCGGCCAGCGCGAGCGCTGGGTCATCAGCGGGTTTATCCTGCTGTCTACACTGATTTTCCGGACAGCCGGTAATCCTGTGAACCTGTTGATTACAGTAGGTGCATTTAACGGACTGATCCTGCCGTTATCCTTAGCGATCATGTTATTAGCCGTGCAACAAAAAAAACAATCCGGACCCAACAAATACCGGCATCCTTGGTGGTTAGGCATCAGCGGGTGGCTTGTTGTTGCATGCATGGGGTGGATGAGTATCCTTACACTATGTCACTGGGCGCTGGGTTAAAGCAGTATTGGCAAGGGCCAGCAAACGATCTGCGGAAAACTCCGCATCAACGCCTGACAATGGCAACGGGTGAAAAACAGTCGCAAAGTCTTCCCGGTTCTGCAAACTCTTCAGGTAGAACTTGTCGTAATAATGCAGGAGGATGGCAAAACAATTTTTGATATCATCTTCCAGTAAGAAATTGATCGCTGTTTTTGTTTCCAATCCCCCCAACCGCTTTTTAATCCGGATAATTGCGTTCACCAGCCTTTCTTTTTCGAAACTGCCATACTGCTGTACGATAAAATTCAATCGCTCTTCAAAAGGTATTTGTAAAAAAAATAACGGCTGCTTGCGCATCTGCCGGAATAATACAACCGGAATGTTCAGGTCACCGATCCGCTGACTTTCATCTTCAAGCCAGGTAAATGATTTTCCGTCTTGCCGTTCTACTGCTGCTTTTTCCAAAGCTGTCGCCAATAGGTTTTCAAACATTTCCTGGGATGGCTGCGGCGGCTGGCCAAGATTGCCGAAAGCGGATCCTCTGTGATGTGCGAGTCCTTCCAGGTCAATAACTGATGCACCTTTTTTTGCCAGTGCTTGAAGCGCTTCCGTTTTCCCGCTGCCGGTATATCCGCCTACGATGCGAAACGCATGCGGTTGGGCAAACTGTGCCAGGACCCAGTGCCGGAAAGCTTTGTATCCACCGGCAAGTGTATACACTTTAAACCCGTATAAGTCAAGCAGCCAGGCAACACCGGCACTCCGCATGCCACCCCGCCAGCAGTGGATCAGTACAATGGGTTTCTCTGCACCAGTACTGACTTTCTTATGGCAAATTCTTTCGGCCTCTTCTACCATCGACACCATACGGCCACCGAAATACCCCAATCCGAATTTGATGGCCTTCTGCTGACTCTCTTGTTTGTAAGCAGTGCCGACTCGTTTTCTTTCTTCATCTGTGAACAAAGGGAAGCTATGTGCGCCGGGTATATGTGCATGCTGGTATTCCCCCGGACTGCGCACATCCAATACCGGGTGTTGTTTTGCGAGGTCCAGAAACTCTGCTATCGTGATACGGGTAATCGCCATTGGTGCAAAGTACGGGGAGTTTTGTAACTTTTTCCCGTGAAACAGTTACTGATCATACGTCATGCCAAGAGTAGTTGGGCGCAATTAGGGCAGGTGGATTTTGACCGGCCATTGAGTGACCGGGGTCACCAGGATGCTCCAGCTATGGCAAAGCGGCTTTTACAACGCGGCATACACCTGCACTTATGTGTAAGCAGCCCAGCTAACAGGGCTTTGACAACAGCCCGATATTTTGCCGCATCTCAGCAAATGCCCGAATCGCAGTTATTACAGGTGCCGGAACTGTACCACCCAGCACCGGCTATTTTCTATCGGGTTATCCTTGCAATACCAGACCCCTGCGATACGGTAGCCGTTTTTTCCCATAACCCCGGCATTACCTCATTCGTTAACGAGCTAACAAAAACCCGGATTGATAATATGCCTACCTGCGGCATTTTTGCTGTTCAATGTGATATCAAACACTGGTCAGAATTCAAACAAGCATCCTCGGCGAGAGAGTTCTGGTTTTTCGATGCACCCAAACTGGCCTGAACTGGCTGTCACCGGAGCAACTGGCCATTGTATCAAAACAATACAGCAACCTGTATCAAAACTGAACACATTATAATAAATACATCTTTCTTTAATATTCATTATGAGCTAATTAATGGTTTGGCGCTTGATTTGTGCCACTTTTCCGAACAGTTGTTCTATGTGCTATACCTTTCCCAATTGCAGTCTGTCAGATGATTGCCCGGAAAAGCTACCGGTGATTTTATTGCGTATAGGAAAAACAGCCAAAACATTTCCGGTAAAAGTTTAAGCACGGCATGGCATTCAGTCAAAAATTCATAAACCCGATCTTATGTTCAGAAATTATGTAAAAACGGCCTGGCGGAGTTTGATGGCCGGAAAGAGTTTTTCTGTAATAAATATTGGCGGTTTGGCTATAGGAATGGCTGGCACCATACTCATATTGCTATGGGTTCAAAATGAAATAAGTTTTGATAGATTCCATAAGAACAAAGATGACTTATACCAGTTATACGGATTAGGTTCCGGCGCAGAAGGTCACCAACAGGAAATAGATGCAGTATCACAACCCATCGGTCCTTTTTTAAAACGGAATTATCCCGAAGTTGAAGCCACAACGCGGGTTAGTAGCACTAATAATTTCCTGCTTACCGTCAAAAAAAATCACTTTACGGGTATTACAGGTGATTTTGTTGATCCGTCATTTCTGCAAATGTTCACCTTTCCGCTCACAGAGGGCAGCGAAGACAACCAGCTAAAAACTATTTATTCCATTTCCATTACACAGAATCTGGCGAAAAGACTGTTTGGCAATGAAGACCCCGTTGGGAAAACTATTCGCATAGACAGTACGGATGACTTTACTGTAACTGGCATATTAAAAAACCTTCCGCCAAATACAGCATTCAATTTTGAATACTTATTACCATGGGGATATCTAAAAAAAATCGGAAAGAACAATGAGAGCTGGCTGAGTAATAACACAGTCACATTTGTTCAATTAAAGCCCAATGTAAATGTCGTTTCATTTTCAGAAAAAATAAAAAACTCGACAAAAGATCAGGTTGGACGAAACGATCTCTGGACACATTTCCTGTACCCGCTGAGTAAACGGCACTTATACAGTCAGTTTGAAAATGGAATCCCGGTGGGGGGGCGCATAGAAACTGTTCGGGTATTTGGCATCATAGCGCTGCTTATATTATTGATTGCCTGCATCAATTTTACCAACCTGAGCACAGCCAGGAGTGAAAAACGTGGGAAGGAGGTCGGCATCCGAAAGGTTGCCGGGGCAGGCAGGAATTTGTTGATCGGCCAATTTATTACAGAAGCATTTTTAAATGTGTGCATTGCAGGAGTCATCGCACTATTGATTGTTCAACTGACACTACCCTCATTTAATACGCTTGTAAACACTCAATTATCCGTTCCATATACAAGCATTTATTTTTGGGGCGGCACGCTGGGATTCCTGATAATTACCAGTTTACTGGCTGGAAGTTATCCGGCATTCTACCTTTCTGCGTTCAAACCTGTCAGCATCTTTAAAAAACAATTCAAAAAACCTGATTCTTTGATTTCGTCAAGAAGGGTTTTGGTAGTGGTTCAGTTTACCGTGGCTGTTATTCTAATCACTTCAACATTAATAATACGCAGGCAAATCATTTATGCGGAAAACAGAGACAAGGGGTATTCGAATAACAACCTCGTACAAGTAGATTTTGCCGGCGACATTGATAAAAATTATTCATTGATAAAACAGGACTTGGTAGGTAATGGCATCGCCTCATTTGTAAGCAAAAGTATGTGCGGTATAACAAATGGAGGAGCGCATTCCTGGGGGTTACGATGGCCAAATGAACGCCCGTCAGACACTACTACAGCCATCACATTATATAGCGAAGACGCCGACCTGGTAAAAACAATGGGTATGCATTTGATTGCAGGACGGGATATAGATATTAATAAATTCCCCGGAGACAGTTTGTTGGTAGTATTGAACGAAGAAGCGGTACGGTTAATGGGATTTAAGAACCCGATCGGCCAGATTATATATAACCCATTCGAGAAAAAGAACTGGCAGGTGGTAGGTGTTGTCAGGAATTATGTCAGCGGCTCACCTTACGATGAAATTCCCCCTATAGTGATAATGGGGCCGGGAGGTTGGTTTAATACGATGCATATAAAATTTAATTCGGCTCTTTCTACTTCAGATGCACTAGACAAAACAGCGGCTGTTTTCAAAAAATATAACCCTGCGTATCCTTTTGATTACACTTTTACGGATGAAGCGTATGCAAAAAAATTTCACGACGAACAACGTACAAAAATAATGGCTGGCCTGTTTGCAGCATTAGCAATTTTTATTTCCTGCCTCGGTTTGTTTGGTTTATCTGCCTACGTGGCTGAAAGCAGGATAAAAGAAATAGGCATACGTAAAGTTCTTGGCGCATCTGCTTTTAACATCACCCGGTTATTGTCATCTGACTTCATAAAACTGGTGATGATATCGATCCTTATCGCCACCCCCTGTTCATGGTATGCGATGAACAAATGGCTGCAAGGGTATAACTACCGGATTAATTTGAGCTGGTGGATATTCATAAATGCAGGGATATTGACAATTTCAATTGCTTTGATTACCGTAAGTTTTCAATCAATCAAGGCCGCTAAAGCCAATCCAGTAAAAAGTTTACGTACGGAATAATTACTCTTTCATGCTTTCCGCCAGAAACAATCCATAACCATACAATGTAAAGGACAATGTTTAGAAATTATCTGAAAGCCGCTTTGAGAAATTTTAGTAAAAACAGGATTTTCTCTGCAATCAACCTGATCGGACTTGCAACCGGCCTGACTTGTTTTATTTTGATAGCTGTTTATGTATTGGATGAATTGGGTTATGATAGCCATCCGGCAGACGCCGCTGATATTTATCGGGTAAACCTCGCTGTTCCCGGCAATGGTGACGTAGCTCTTTACCCAAATGTTGATTATGGCGTGGGAGAGGGTATGAAAAAGGCATTCCCGGAGATCCGGTCCTTTACGCGGATATCTCCGACTACCGATTTTGTGAAGTTTGGCGACATTCAGTTCAAGGAAGACAAACTGGCTTTTGCAGATTCCAGCTTTCTCAATATGTTCTCCCTTCCCCTCACAGAAGGCAATGATAAAGACGCCCTGGTTGCTCCCAACAGCGTCATTATATCCAAAGCGCTTGCAAAAAAGTATTTCGGCTCAAATGAACCGCTCGGTAAATCGCTGACTATTGGACTGCACAATGCACGCTATAAGATAACCGGGGTATTTGAAAAGATGCCAGCCAATGCACATTTTCATTTTGATGCAGTGATCAGCCTGTCTACATTCAAAATACCCAATCCCACCTGGAGCAACATTGGTTATTTTACCTACCTCAAACTGAACAAGGGGACGAATGTTTCAGCACTGGAAGCAAAATTCCGGCAACTGGTGAAAGAGCATGTAGTACCAGAAGTGCAGCACGATATGGGCATCAGTCTTTCGGAAGCGCTGAAATCAGTAAATACATTTGTCTTCACGCTGCAACCGCTCAGACAGATACACCTGTATTCGCATACCAAATATGAAATGGAGCCGGCGGGAGATATCGGATATGTATATATTTTTTCCCTCCTGGCTTTGTTTATTCTGGGACTTGCCTGTATCAATTTCACGAATCTCTCCATCGCGCGTTCAGTAAGGCGTGCAAAAGAAGTTGGCATTCGAAAAGTGCTTGGGTCACAAAGGATCCAGTTGATCCAACAATTCTTGTCAGAGTCTATTTTAACCAGTATTCTGGCTGTGATAATCGCATTCGGATTGATTGCACTTTGCCTGCCCTATTTTAACGAAGTAGCCAACAAGCAGATTACTTTCAGCTATTTCCTGCAAATACCATTGATTCTCCTGTTTTTAGGCCTGGCCGTTTTGGTTGGCATTATTTCCGGCATTTACCCCTCTTTCTTCCTTTCGTCTTTCAACACGATCAAAGTACTAAAAGGCGCATCGGGCAATGGCCGATCCAGGAATCATTTACGAAGCGCCCTGATCGTTTTCCAGTTTTTTGTTTCCACCAGCCTGATTATTTCCACCATGATCATCCACCAGCAATTAGGGTATCTACAGCATAAAAACCTCGGCTATACCAAGGAACAGGTACTGGTTATACCGGATGGCCGATTATTGGGAAATAACCAGGACGCATTCCGGCAATCTGTGCTTTCCGACAGTCGGGTTATTGCAGCCAGCATTTCGCGCTCGGTTCCAGGTGATAACTTCATGGGAGGTACTCAGGTCTATCCGGAAAACAAAGGAGGTAACGGACAGGAAATTCATATCAATATCTACCAGGTTGATTATGATTACCTGAAAACACTCGGGATGCACATGGTAAAGGGCCGTTATTTTTCAAGGGACTATGGTTCAGACAGCGCTTCCGGTGTGGTAATTAATGAGGCTGCGGTGCGCGAACTGGGTTGGGGCCATACCGACCCTATCGGGAAAACCATCGTCAGATCCGGGCAACTCCGGTATACCGTGGTGGGCGTGGTCGGTGATTTTAACTATACTTCAGCCAAACAGAAGGTAGCCCCGTTGATGATGTTGCTGGGCTATAATTATGGCGGACTGATTGTGAAAGCCGCAACATCTGATATGCCCGGCCTGCTGGCCGACCTGAAGAAAAAATGGGACTCCTTCACCCCGCTTGGGCCGTTTAATTATTCATTTCTCGATGATAAATATGCGGCGCTTTATGCAAGCGAAATGAACACGAAACGGGTTTTCTCTGCATTTGCCTTACTGGCCATCATCATTGCCGGACTGGGACTGTTTGGTCTTTCCGCCTTTGTGATAGAGCAGCGGACTAAAGAGATCGGCATCAGGAAAGTGATGGGCGCAAGTGTACAGAATATCCTGGTCCTGGTATCCAAAGAGTTCTTATTATTAGTGGCGCTCGCCTTTCTGCTTGCTATTCCTGTTACCTATTGGGCCATGCACAACTGGCTGGCGCACTATGCTTACAGAATTCATATCGGAGCTGGGATATTTATGATAGCAGGATGCTCCGCACTGTTCATTGCTGGCTTTACGATCAGCTTCCGGGCTTTGAAATCGGCATTGGCTAACCCGGTTCATGCACTGAGAACAGAATAGCCGGTATCAGGCATTTGACTTCCGGT
Organism: uncultured Sediminibacterium sp.; assembly: GCA_964486805.1. Taxonomy (GTDB): domain Bacteria; phylum Bacteroidota; class Bacteroidia; order Chitinophagales; family Chitinophagaceae; genus Sediminibacterium. The sequence goes on from CAZAOR010000476.1 coordinate 8,211, forward strand.
AATTGGCAAGATAAACCCCTCCAAAAATGAGCAGGGCTGCCAGTCCCTTGATCAGGGTTGGCGGTTCATGGGCAATAAAAATTGCAACCACTGCGGCAAAAACCGGTTGCGTATAGATATATGCACCCGTTGCAGATGCGCCTATAATTCCTACACCATATACATTAAAGAGATAAGCCAGGAATGTAGCACCTATAGCAACATAGGCCAATCCCAGGACATGGGGCACATCAAATTGCTGCCAGTTGGTTGCCAGAAAATCGGGTAACCCAAAAGGAATGATCACAATGCCGCCAAAAGTGAAGATCCAGCGAAGAATCTGCACACCACTGTAAATTTTCATCAGCGGCCTCACCCATACCAGGTAAAAAGCATAGGATATAGCATTGATCAGAACCAGTATGTCACCTAAAATAATATCCTGCCCTCCATGTACCGGGTCTTTCAGCAGAATAAGCAGGGCTGCACCCCCGATACCCAGAGCCAATCCTGCGCCATTGAGCAGGGTAAACCGCTCACGCAAAACCCATGCAGCAATCAGGGTAATGAATATGGGCGTAGCGAGGGATAACAAGGAACTATGAATAGGGGTCGTAAGCGATACCCCTTTGATAAATAATATCTGGTTAATGACAACCCCGGTAATGGCACAAAGCATAAAGCGGGGAATATGCTGCTTTTGGATGCGTGCAGCAGGCTTTTGCAGGAGCCATAAGCCCCAGAATAAAACAAGGCTGACCAAAATTCTCACCACATTCAAAGAAAGCGGCGGCAGGTAGGCTGGCGTAATAAATTTTACTACGGCGAAATTGCTGCCGAAAATAAAATTGGCAGCTAATACCGCCAGATGGGCTTTGTTTTGCTTATTCATGCCGCACAAAACTAAGCTATTCCTTAACCGCACCGGAACCCAGTAACTGCAGGCATTCAGACAGGATTTCCTCTGAAAAAAACATGTATTCCGGCCAATGGGATGCCGGTAAATCCTGCAAGATGCGTTCTGTTGATAATGGTAGCCGATGCTGTAATATTTGCAGGCAGACCCCTTCCCTGGAAAGCTTCTTTGCCAGATAGGTTTGCTCGGTTTGTCCCGGCGTGGGTATCAAAACGGCTTTGGCCTTCATTCGGGCAAGGTCCATCAGGCTGCTGTAGCCGCTGCGGCAGATAATACACTTGCTGGCAGCTATTTTTTCGGCAAGCTCAACCGGTGGTAAATGATTGTACACCACTGCGCCGGCACCATCGTCCTGCCTGTTTATACCGGGCAGTCCCCGCACCCAGCAAACTTTGGCTGACTCATTTTGGAATAATTGTCGTAATGACTGCTCCAGCAGAAACCTTTGCGGTTCCGGCCCGGAGAGAAGAACGAGAAAATCAAATTCTTTGGACCTGCTTACCGGCACAAGTCTTGATAAAAGGCCGATATAGCGAACCGGGATTAATGGCAGTTTAGCTGGATGGGATAGATCCCCTCCAAGGTTCTTGCTACCCGGTGTATCCGGCACCCAGCAGGCTGTAAAGCGATTGATCAGGCGATAATGCCAACGCTGAACCAGGTTTTGCAGGAGGGGCCAGGGAATCTGGATACAAAGCTGATGGGTAATAATAACGGAAGAAACCCTTTTGTCATAAAGTCCGTACCTGTTATCAGCAATAACCAGGTCGATCTGATATTCCGGAATGATGCGTCGCAGCCATCTTCGTTCCTGGCTGATAGAAACCAGCATCCCAGGCAACTGAAGCAGGAGTTTGAAAGGTAGGAGTGCTTTTTTCCGGGTATACCGGATATGATAACCGGGTAGCGGGAGCATACGGAGCGCGGGGAAGGACTCCTGAAGTAATGCCGCCTGCGCCCCTTCGCCAGCCAGGAAAACGGTATGGCCCAATGCCAGTAGGCTGTGAATCAGTGGGATACAGCGAGTAGCATGTCCAAGCCCCCAGTCAAGCGGAGCAACCAGAATGCGCTGTCTGTTAAAGTTTTGCGGGGCAGATGGCATGAATCACTATTCGGACCTAATGTAGTATTTTAGTTGATGAAAATGCGAACCCGGGTAAACCAAATATTATTGATTTTGTTGTTAATGTGCATGGTCGGTACTTCCTGTGGCGTTTTTCATAAGAGTAACAAGACCAGGTTCTGTGGTTGTCCAAATCATTAACGCTATTTTTGGTTCTTATGCAATCTTCAAACAGAGACCTTTTGGTGCTTTCAAATGCCAGAAAGCGATCATCAGACGAATGGAAGAAGGAGGTAGCCTTACTACACCAGA
>CAZAOR010000477.1:0-2621 GCA_964486805.1 uncultured Sediminibacterium sp.
CGAATAAGATATCCCAATCCATTCAACAAGTACCCGTATAACATTCCGGTTTCTTTTTATTTCAGTGTGGCATTCGAAGGTATTGATGCAGACGTGGAGTCGGCTTTCCAGGAAGTATCCGGTATCAATGTTTCACTTGAAACTAAGCCTTTCGAAGAAGGCGGAGTACTGGAATACGCTCACAAGCTGCCTACGCAGACCAAATACGATAACCTGGTATTGAAGCGGGGATTCCTTCATGGGTCTTCGCTTTTGCGTTGGGTTAACGACGGTATCCAGAACTTCAATTTTTCCCCTAAAATTGTTCAGGTCAGCCTTCTGAATGAATTGGGAAATGATCTGGCGATCTGGTCATTTGTCAATGCCTATCCGGTTTCACTCAAGATTTCAGAATTCAAAGCACAGGATAATTCTATTGTGGTTGAATCACTGGAGATCGCCTATAACTATTTTAAGCGACTGGATGTAGTGCAGATGTACAATGTACCCAAATAAAGATTGAACTGCCATCCATCATATCGTTGATTGTCGCCATATTGTTATGGGATCAGATGCCGGTGCTTTTATTTTTAAAAACTCAATGCTGTTATTATGCCGTTGGAGATCAGGGAACTGGTTATTCGGGTAACCGTTCAGGAAAATAAGCGGGACCAACAGCAACAGAACCTGGATGAAAAACTGCAGGAATGGAAAGCCAGGATCATAAAAGAATGCATGGAAAAAATCATCGGCAGGCTGGAAAGCCTGAACGAACGCTGATATGGAACTGAAAAAGGTTAAAATTGAATCATTTAAAGATCCCGACTGTAATGAACCTGTTCCTGACGGGGAGATAGAGGCATTTATCAATCCCAAGGAATATACCCGGTCTGTAAAAGTTGATTATACCAAAGTGAGTGTCATGGGGGATCCCCAAACAACCCTGGTATTCTCAAAGTTTGGCGATGGCAACCTCGTATTAGGCGATTTCATTGTTGATGGAACGGGCCTGGTGAATAACACCAGTTTCGATAATACAGATGTGGATGGTTATGTGCAGAAATTCCAGGATGTTGTTACCAAGTATATCGGCGAGATTCATAGTCCGCCTTACCTGAAAATAACCTGGGGAAACCTCTCTTTTGTTTGTGTTTGCGAATCATTTACGGTAAAATACACACTATTCAGACCTGACGGTACGGCCTTGCGTGCAGCGATCACGCTTTCGCTGATGAATACCGTTGATTGGAGTACAAAAGTGCAGGAAGCTGCCAATCAATCCCCTGATTTAACACATCTCCGCACCGTACAGGCGGGTGACACATTGCCGCTGATGGCATACCAGATCTACGGAGACAGTTCCTATTACCTGGAGATAGCCCGTATTAATCACCTCAATCATATCAATGATATCCGCCCGGGAGATCAGTTATATTTCCCGCCCCTGAAAAGATAAGTATGGCTACATCCCCAGTCAGTGCAATACAAGACCCCAGCATCCGGTTTACCATTAAAGTGGATGGCAGTACTATTCAAGATACTTATGGCGTTAGCTCCATTGAAGTACAGCATGCCATTAACCGAATTTCAACAGCAGAAATTGTTTTACAGGGTGAGATCGATCTCAGCTCTGATGCTTTTGCTATTTCCGATGGGGATGATTTTAAACCGGGTAAGAAAATCGAAATTACGGCTGGGTATGGCGACAGCGCCCAGACTTCTATATTTTCAGGGAATATTGTCAGGCACAGCGTGGATATAAATCTCGAAACCGGCAGAAATCTCCGGCTCTACTGCAAACATGCAGCTGTGACCATGACATATAACCGCAAAGATGCCGTATTTGCACAGAAACAGGATAGCGCTATCATGCAAACTATCATCGGTAATTATTCCGGTCTTTCTGCCAGTGTTGATAGCACTACCCAGGAGCATCCTTTTGTTTACCAGCGGATGGCCACAGATTGGGATTTTATCCTCTCCAGGGCTGAGTTCTGTGGTTTTATTGTTACCATGGACGGTGACACATTGAAAATCGGGAAGCCTGATTTTTCAGGTTCCGCTGTACTGCGATTGGCCGTGGGTGAATCCCTGATTTCATTTACTGCTGATATCAGTGCAGAAAATCAACCTACTTCCATTGAAGCGCATGCCTGGGACCAGAAAACACAGGCATTGCTTTCCTCTACTGCAGCAGAACCGAGCTTGAACAGCCAGGGTAGCCTGGCGCCCAAGGATCTTTCAGCCATGCTTTCCCAAACCGCATTAAAACTCAATACACCGGTTCCGATGAGTTCAGATGAACTCAAGACCTGGGCGGAAGGTATTTTATTGAGAAAAAGGTTGAGCGCTTTGAAAGGATCAGCCAAATTTGTTGGATCTGCTCTGGCAAAAACAGGAACATTGGCTGAATTGGCCGGCGTGGGTGCCAAGTTCAACGGGGATGCCTTTATCACAGCAGTAACACACCATATCAACGGCCCTGACGGATGGAATACCACGGTTAAGTTCGGCATGGATGCGGGTTTCATCAGCCAGAAACCTGATTTTTCATTTGAGGAAGCCGGTGGTCAGTTGCCTGCCATACATGGCATCCAGATCGGTACCGTTAAAAAACTAAGTTCCGATCCGGATGGCGCCAA
>CAZAOR010000478.1:0-2517 GCA_964486805.1 uncultured Sediminibacterium sp.
ATTTTGATATGCAGGAGCTTGAGCGGCTTAAAGCCCGGGGTGTTGATACGGCTGGTATTGAAATAAAAGCAGGCAAAAAATCGTTTTTCTGGAGCGGCAAATACCACCTGGATATGAACAGCCGCGATACCCTGGTTACCGATTTAAATGTATTGCTCGAGTTTAACCCCGTATTACCCGATAGCTACAAACAAAGCGATATTTTGCTGTTGGGCAATATTGACCCCGCCCTGCAAATAAAGGTAATTGAGCAGCTTACCAGCAGGCCCAAGCTGATAGTGCTTGATACCATGAACTTTTGGATGACCGACCCTTTTATTGATACCCTGCGCAAAGTAATTGGCATGGTTGATGTACTAACCGTTAACGATGCCGAGGCCCGCCAGTTGGCCAACGAGTATTCGCTGGTAAAGGCCGCTAAAAAGATACTGCAAATGGGCCCCCGCTACCTGGTAATTAAAAAAGGCGAGCACGGCGCATTGCTATTTCACGATAACGAAGTGTTTTTTGCCCCCGCCCTGCCGCTCGAAGACGTGTTTGACCCTACCGGCGCAGGCGATACTTTTGCCGGCGGCTTTTGCGGCTACCTTGATAAAACCCGCGACATCAGTTTCGAAAACATGAAGCGCGCTATTATTTACGGCTCGGCTATGGCGTCGTTTTGTGTTGAAAAATTTGGCACTGAACGCCTGCGCAACCTTACCCACCGCGACATTGAAGACCGTGTTAAAGATTTTATTGACCTGGTGCAATTTGATATTGTGCTGGAAGACTAAAACACCATAAAGCCAGTGCCGGCAGTTTTGTTACCGGCCTTTAATATTACAGTATATCTTACGCCAGCAGGCCCTTTTGCAATAAATACTCGGCAATTTGTACGGCATTGGTAGCTGCGCCTTTGCGCAGGTTATCCGATACTATCCAGCAGTTAAGCGTATTGGGCTGGCTTTCGTCGCGGCGTATGCGGCCTACAAAAGTTTCGTCCTTATCATGCGCCAGTATGGGCATGGGGTATTTCAGGTTTTTTACATCATCGTATACCACTACGCCCGGGGCGTGCTCTAAAATCTGCCTTACTTCGGGTACGGTAAAGTCTTTTTCAAATTCAATATTCACGCTTTCGCTGTGGCCACCTACTACCGGCACACGTACGGTGGTAGCGGTAAGCCTTATGGCATCGTCGCCCATTATTTTGCGGGTTTCGTTTACCATTTTCATTTCTTCTTTGGTGTAATCGTTTTCTAAAAACACATCTATATGCGGCAGTAAGTTCAGGTCTATCTGGTAAGCATAGGCCCTGTTGCCTTCAACACCGCTGCGCTCGTTCATCAACTGGTCAACCGCTTTTTTACCGGTACCGGTTACGCTTTGGTAAGTTGAAACCACCACCCGCTTAATTTTATACTTATCGTGCAGGGGTTTTAAAACCACCACCATTTGTATGGTAGAGCAATTGGGGTTGGCAATTATTTTATCGGCGGTGGTAAGTATGTGGGCGTTTACCTCGGGCACCACCAGTGGTATGTTGGGCTCCATGCGCCATGCGCTGGAGTTATCAATTACTACGGTACCAACTTCGGCAAACTTAGGGGCCCATTCTTTCGAGGTTGAGCCGCCTGCGCTAAATATGGCCACTGCCGGTTTTCTGGCAATAGCATCGGTCATACTTATCACTTCAAACTCTTTATCCTTAAACTTTATTTTTTTACCTACCGATTTTTCAGAGGCAACCGGGTATAATTCGGTTACCGGGAAATTTCTTTCAGCCAATACCTGCAACATTTTTGTACCCACCAGCCCGGTGGCCCCTACTACAGCAACTTTCATAATTTAAGTTTAAAATTTGAGCGGCAAAAATAAGGTTATCTGCAAGGCTGTGGGCTAATTATTGTAAATTTTTTACTTTGCCTGTGGCAGGTAAACGGGTTAATTAAAATCCGGCCCGGCTGTTATGCTGTATTAAATTATGGCGAAAGATTGAACCTTGCTGAAAAATACCTTATTTTAACTTTCGGAACATTATAAAGCATATTCATGCGCATGAGAAAGTTTTACTCTTTCGTAGTTTCGGTTATACTGGGCAGCGGGCTATCGGGCCAGGCGTTGTTTTATAACAACGGCGCCAATGTTTATGTAAAAGACGGCGGGTTTATGATTGTAAAAACCAACTCGCTCGAAAACAAACTGGGTCAAATTGCCAATGAAGGCACCATTGTGGTTGAAGGCTCAATAACAAACGATGCCGCCATTAACGGCAACGGCGACACCATTAAACTTACCGGCGACTGGGTAAATAACAATGCATATACCGGCAGTAACAGTTGGGTGTATTTTAACGGCGGCCCGCAGGTGCAGAATATTGAGGGCAGCGCCGTTACAACGTTTAATAATATTGATTTAAGCAACGGCGCCGAAAAGTTTCAGGTTGTAAGCGCCGTTACCAGCGGGCAGCTTAACCTTAACAACAGCGAACTGGCTACCGATGTAAACCAAATGCTGGTAACCAATAGCAGCACC
>CAZAOR010000479.1:0-2638 GCA_964486805.1 uncultured Sediminibacterium sp.
TATTCAGGCGAAGTTTCGCATCTTCGAAAATCAGAAAGGCCACGACGTTTTCGTCTATAATCACGATGACGAGACAGTCCGTAACGCCGCGGAGACGGTAAATGCACGCACGCTCGGTTTTTCGATCAAGGAGGAGCTGAAGCAAGGTGCATTTTTGCAGGGGGATCAGGTTGTTGTGCGTATTGGCCGTGAAAAGGAAGTGCTGATGCCCCGCTCGGAGATCGGTATTCCCGGGCCGCATAATCTGATGAATGCGATGGCCGCCACACTGATGACACGTGTGATGGGGGTCGAGTACGATGCCATTCGAGAGACATTACGTGAGTTTAGCGGCGTCGAGCACCGAATCGAATTTGTGCGAGAGCTTGGAGGAGTCAGGTACTACAACGACTCGAAGGCGACGAACGTCGATTCGGTCTTTTATGCGCTCAATAGCTTTGCGGAGCCGATCGTACTCATTGCCGGCGGCAAGGACAAAGGCAATGACTACACGCAGATCGAGCACCTCGTGGAAGATCACGTGAAGGCGATCGTTACAGTCGGCAAAGGTGCGGAGAAGATCGAGAAGTTCTTCAAAGGGAAGAAGCCGATCTATTCCGCAGGGATGTCGATGGAAGAGGCGGTCCGATTGGCGAAAGAAGCTGCTTCGCCGGGCGATGTTGTGCTGCTCTCCCCTGCCTGTGCGAGCTTCGATATGTTTGACAACTATGAGCATCGCGGGAAAGTGTTTAAGGAGTTGGTCAACGCGCTATAGTGCCATGGGCGCGCTGGTTATTAGCCAGTGATGGAAGTCACTGGAATAGGTGAATGTTTCTATCCATTTTTTAACGAACGACGATAGCTATGCCTCAACTCATCGGCATCGCCCCGATCTTCAACGTGCGCGATGTGAAAAAGACAGCGGAGTATTACCGCGATACGCTTGGCTTTCGGATTCTCAACGCGGTCGGGGAGCCGCCAGTCTATGCGATGGTAGAGCGTGACGGTTGCCAGGTGCATTTCGGCAAAGCGGATGGGGACGTCGTTCATACGAATGCGGGGAGCCGCACGATCGGCAGCGATTGCGTTATCTGGGTGCCGGAGATCGAGGTATTCTTTGCAGAGTTGCAATCGAAAGGTGTAGACATCGTGCAGGAGATCGTGCAGCGGCCGTATGGACGAGAGTTTATCGTTCGGGATTGTGATGGCAGGAAAATAATGGTCGTGGACTAATCGTATGCGAATCTTCATTCCGGTATGTGTTTGGCTGCTGCTACACAGTGTAGCCTCGTATTCCCAGCCGAGTCCCCGGGATACGGTACATGTAAATCATACCGTTGCTCCGGTGGATTACTTCCATTCAAAGTTGAGCGGACCGCAATTCGATTCGGCAACTACTCTGGCATTTGCGCGGCTTACCCAAGATGTTGGCTTTTATCACGACTCGAAGGTTGCGTATCGAACATATTTGGATCGCTGTCCAGGCGATGCCGAAGCGAGAATAGATTATGCGTTACTTCTGTGTAACGATAGCGTTGACAGACTGTTGGCCCCGTACGAAGCAGACACCGCAGTGTCAGTAAATACACGGGACTTGAAGGTCCTGGCTGGCAATCTTATGGTTGCGTTGATGGTACTGGATTCTGACGAGGCCGGTGACCTGAAACATCTTCGAAGCCGGACGGAAGATGCCGCACACATGCTGAAACGATCGGCAGATGGTCATGACGCGTATCTAACGTGGCTGGCGGATAGCACTCTGAGGGATCTGGAGCATTACGATGACAATACCGCAGACATGATTAGAGATGCCTGGGCTGAATATGACAAGACAGACAACGAGCTGAATACGATTTACAAGTCGATACTCCAAAACTATCGTGGCGACCCGGTTTTTATCGATTATTTCAAGGAGGCAGAGCGGGCGTGGTTGACCTACAGAGATGCAGAAATGCTGGCAATTTACCCACCCCAAACCAGCGATAGTGATGATGATCATTTGTATGGAAGTATCCAGCCGGTGTGCGAGGCGGGGGAGTTACGGGAGCTGGAGCAAACCCGTATCAAAGAGCTGAAAAATTGGAGCGAAGGTTATTTTGAAGGAGACCTTTGCATGGGTAGTCGTAAATCGAAAAGCGAAGTTGAGGAGATTCGGTCCAAACAACGCTATCGACAAGAGAAAAAGAAATAGTATGAGATCCAAACGGACCGCTGATCTTAGTACACGTTTGACCGTGACCGGTCTATTGTTCGCGTGTCTGGCGTTCACTGCGCCGGCTCTTGCTCAGTCGAAATACTCCTTCCAAAAATTTCATGTCGAAATTTATCGAGGGAAAGTTGCACCGATCGATTGGAAAGCGAGCAGCCGGTGGGCCAAACAGTATCTACAATGATTCGACGTGCCGTTGCTAAGGGTGTTAATTTTGCCGGACATTACGCAATTGCAAGCTGGGGTTGCGGTGCTTCATGTTTGGAATGGGTGATAATCGATCTGAAGACCGGGAAGCTATATGATAGTGGGAATGGAGGAATCGGAAAAGCGGCTTGTAATGGAATCGAATTCCATCCCGATAGTAGGATGATTGTTGTGGATGGAGACAAGGAATATCTTGGTAAGCAGTCAAGCTGTGATCCGCCCAGTATTTATGAATGGCGCAAA
>CAZAOR010000480.1:0-5253 GCA_964486805.1 uncultured Sediminibacterium sp.
AAATCACTGATCATATTGCCAACCAGTATTTCCGGTTGCCTGAAGGAGAGATAAGCGTGTGCGAGGTAATTCATACCGGTTAAAGTTATGAAAGGGAACCCAATTGCATTGGCGCATCCTGCCGGGCGCTTTACAACCGTTCATACGCCATCATTCAAAATTAACCCCGTGATAACGGCTTTTAGGGTTTTGTTAAGAAATAGGCTGAAAGCCTTTCCCGTAAAGCGTTTCATCAGATGCTGTGTGTGAAAATCAATCAGGTCTTTTACCGTTTGTACAAGAATTGACCTTTGATACCCTGTTTCGTCACAATCTCCGGAATCGGGCATTTAAGCTGAATAGTTTTGGGCAGTCAAAAAAAATGACATCCATCAGATTTATACCATTAAAAAAAAGATTATGAAAAAATTATTTATCGCTGCTCTTTTTGTTGTAGCAGCTTCCGCCAGTGCTTTTGCTGCAGATGGCAAGTCAATTATCCTGAAAGCGAAGTACAATTTTGATAGCCAGTTCAGCGGCGCAGAAAATGTACAATGGAATGCAACGGAAAACTATATCCGCGCCAAATTCATCCTGGCCGATGAGCCGGTGGAAGCTTTTTTTGGCCTGAATGGCGATTTCATTGGTGCGAGCCGGAAAATTACACTGAAAAGCCTTCCCCTTTCTGCCCTGCAAACGCTGAAGAAAAAATACGCAGATTATAAAGTAACCGATACCATTGAGTTTGACCGGGGAGACGAAAAATCTTATTATGTTTCTATAGACAATGGCAAACAAAAACAAATACTGCAGGTTTCTGTTTACGGCGAGGTTTCGCGTTTTAAATAAGGCTGCATAGGTTAGGTTGTTATAAAAAGGATACCCCGATTTCGGATCAGCCGAGGCGGGGTTCTTTTTTTTGTATAAACCTGTCGGAGCGCTCAAAAACTGCTTGCTTTTTCAATTCACCAAGAAATCGAAACATACGAGATAGCAGGATATCCGGGCCTGGCCCAGCTACATAACGGGGTAATCCGAAATGCCGGATATCCACAAATTCCCAGGGATGAAAATATAGACAGAGATAACCGTCACGCCGAAGCGTTTGCAGTGCGATACGCTGGTATAATGGAAAAGGGAAATTCTTAAAACTAAGCCAGAACAGGGGGATCCGCAAGCCAGGACTGACTGAAGCCGGTAAGCGCCAGGTGGTCTCTTCCCGGTAGATGGTTCTGGGCAGGTGCCTGTTATTGTACCGGCCCGGTATCCAGGTAGGATGAATTGATGCGTCATACTGATAGCCTGCAGCGGCTACTGCCCGGATGGAAACAGGTTGCATCCGCGGCATCCTTAATCCTGAAACAGGTTGCTGACTGATCTGTTCCAATACCTGGCGTGAGGCAAGCAGGTGCGCTTCTTCAAACCGGTTATGGAAAAAAGTATGAGAGGCAATCTCGTGCCGTTCTGCGAGTTGTTGAATAGTACCGGGATATTGGCTGGCAAAATGGGCCGTGGTAAACAAGGTCGTTTGTACCTGCGGATCGGCGAGTATTGGCCGTATGGCATCTAATCCGGCTTTGCCAACAGCCATTTGCTGTTCTTCTGCCAATAGTTGCCCGTATTCCAGCGGCAGATCGAATTCCTCCACATCAAAACTGAGTAATATGACGGGCGCTTCAGGCATGGGCTGGTAAAGATAGGTCTGTCAGCACACCATCCGGTATCCGTTTATATTGACGGGTCCATATTTGCAGGAGCAACACGACCCAGATCACAAAAGAGGGCAATGCTTTGATGGAATAAGGACGTACAAGATGATCGCGTACATAGGGTGTAAAAATATCCGAATAAGAGAAGCTTGTGAGGATCAGACAGGCTGCAAAGAGCAGCCGGACATTTCTGCCTGGTGGCTGCAAGACGAACCAGATACAGATACCAGGGAAAGCAATGATATAGGTGGGTGATTCGGAACTGGTGGTAAAGATGATAATCGTCAGTAAAACCGAACAAAGCAGGTAAAGCCGGAAACCGGTATTACGAAAATCACGCCAACGCAGGTATTGTGTTGCAAAAAGAAATATTGCCGGTAAAGTAACCCAGTAGTTTTTCAAATGGGTGAAATGGAAAATCCTGCGCAGCATTCCCATGACAGAGATATCCTGGAAATCATTTTGAATATCCAGCCGGGTATTACGGATATCTTTTAATTGCAGCCGATGCAACCAGTCGCTGTAAGATTGTACGACAAAAGAAGCGCCTCCCAGTAACATGGGTGCTGTGAAGAACAGCACAGACCAAAGCAGGGAATAATACACAAATTGCCATTTTTTTTTGCTGAAGAAAAAGAAGGAAAACCCTGCTATACCGTATAGCTTGATAAAAGCGGCTAACAGTATCCAGAAAACTGCTTTTCCATCCCGTCCCCGGTGAATGCCGCTGAAACCAAAAAGGATGCAGGCTGCGATCAGGGCATTACTTTGCATCCATTGCGCAGTATTCATCATTTCCACGCTGCAAAAAATCAAAATAAAGTTTTGCCATTTTCGCTGGATAGGCAGTGAACGGATCGCAAAAAACAAAAGGGCGGCATTGAATAACTCCCATAAAGTAACCCCCAACCAGTTAGGCAGCAAGGCAAAGGGAGCAATCACCAAACCAAATACCGGCCCGTACAAATTAACATCCGCATATTCCGCCGGGTATTCTGCATAGAGGTTGCTGTGTTTCAGTAAGTGGTGGTATACACCCGTATATATCAGGTAGTTATTTCCGCTGGTGCGGGCAAATTCCAGGATGACCCCTATCAAAGGAAGCCCGAACCACAATGCCATTGCCAGTTGATTACTGAACAGCCAGTCTTTTTTTCCTTGAAATTGTTTCATTCACTGATCGGTCGATTCGTTTCCCGGATTATATACTGGGGCCGGTGTTTACTTTGCATAAACAACTTCCCGAGATAAACACCAATCAGCCCTAAGATCATCAGTTGCAAACCGCCAAAAAATGCAATGGTGGCAATTACCGAAGCCCAGCCTGAAATGGGGTGGCCAAAATAAAAACTATAAATGATATATGGGATATACAGCAGCGAAGCGAATGAAAATATAAACCCGATGTAGGCTGCCAGGTAAAGCGGCTTGGTACTGAAGGAGGTAATACCCCTGACGGCCAGCTTTGCCAACAACTTGGTATTGTATTTCGTTTCGCCTTCTTTTCTTGCATGCGGGATATAGGGGATTCCTTTCTGCCGGAAGCCTACCCACTTTACAAGGCCTCTGTAAAACGGCTCGTCTTCCGATAATTGATTGAGCACCTGCACTACTTTCCGGTCAAGCAGACGATAGTCAGAAACTCCGTCTTCCAGCTCCAGGTCGGACAGGTTATTGATGATACGGTAAAAATATTCGGAACTTAACCGGTTGAAACGGGTGGAATGTTCGTTCTTTTTTTCCCGGAATGCATAGATCACTTCGTGCCCCTGTTCCCATAACGCGATCAGATCGGGGATCATTTCGGGCGGATGCTGCAAGTCAGCATCGATGGTAATGACTGCTTCACCGGAAGCATGCTTCAAACCCGCAGATAAAGCATTGTCTTTTCCAAAATTGCGGGAGAAAATAGAATAAACGATATTATGATGCTGGCTCGCAAGCAGCCGGATGCAGGCTGCAGAATCATCTTCGCTTCCGTCATCAATAAAAATGAACTCCGGCTGGTAACCGGTAGACAAGAAAGCCTGTAATACCGCCGCATGGATCAGGGGGATATTCCTGGCTTCATTGAATACGGGTATCAGTACACTGACGGTAGGAGTCATGCAAGGTTTTGAGCGGTTAAATTAATAAAGAAAACGTAATCCTGTGCATAGCGGGTTCATAAATGGTCTTCTGAAGGGACAGATGAGCAGTGTCCTGCATACCCGTAAAAAAATTACCTTTGCGTTTCAAACAATCAACCATGCAAAAAGGCCCTGTTTCACAGTTTATTCAGCATCATTACCGCCATTTTAACGCCGCAGCCCTGATCGATGCTGCCAAAGGGTATGAAACCCATCTCTTGGAAGGAGGTAAAATGCTGATCAGCCTGGCCGGGGCAATGAGTACGGCGGAACTGGGACTGAGTCTGGCCGAAATGATTCGCCAGGATAAGGTGGCCATCATCAGTTGTACCGGAGCCAATCTGGAAGAAGATATTATGAACCTGGTGGCACATAGCCATTATAAGCGTGTGCCGAATTATCGCGACCTTAGTCCCCAGGAAGAATGGGACCTGCTGGAAAATCACTACAACCGCGTTACAGACACCTGTATCCCGGAGGAAGAGGCTTTCCGTCGTATTCAAAAACATATTCATGCGATATGGGTTGCCGCAGAAGAAAAGGGAGAACGGTTTTTCCCGCATGAATACATGTACCAGATGCTGCTGAGCGGCGTGCTCGAGCAATATTATGAGATAGACCCGAAAAATAGTTGGATGCTGGCAGCCGCCGAGAAAAACCTGCCAATCGTAGTGCCGGGCTGGGAAGACAGCACTATGGGTAACATCTTTGCCTCATATGTCATCAAGCAGGAACTGAAAGCGAGTACCATGAAAAGCGGTATCGAATACATGGTCTGGTTATCCGACTGGTACCGGAAAAACAGCGGGGGAAAAGGTGTTGGCTTCTTCCAGATAGGCGGTGGTATAGCCGGCGATTTCCCCATCTGTGTAGTACCTATGATGTACCAGGACCTGGAATGGCATGATGTGCCATTCTGGAGTTATTTCTGCCAGATCAGTGACTCAACAACTTCTTACGGATCTTATTCTGGTGCTGTTCCCAATGAAAAAATAACCTGGGGGAAACTGGATATTCATACGCCAAAATTCATTGTAGAAAGCGATGCGACCATTGTAGCACCGCTGATTTTTGCCTACCTGCTCGGTTGGTAACAGGTATTCTTTATCTGACAAAATACTGGCATGTCCTATTGCACCGCGATCAAAAATATGCAGCCCGCTGAACGCAGGGCCCTGCACCAGCAATACCATGATACCCTATACGGGTTCCCGATCCATGACGATCATGCGTTATTTGGCAGGCTGTTGCTGGAGATTAACCAGGCGGGCCTAAGCTGGGAAACGATTTTGAAGAAAGAACCCGCCTTCCGGAAAGCATACCACAATTTTGATATCCGTCAAGTAGCTGCTTATACCGACAAGGATATAACACGTTTACTAAATGACCCCGGTATCATCCGGAACCGCCTTAAAATAAATGCCGCCATCGAGAAT
>CAZAOR010000481.1:0-4165 GCA_964486805.1 uncultured Sediminibacterium sp.
AAAAGGCATCCTGCCCATATCCGTTGAAGAGACCTATATCAATGAAAAAGGTAAGAAGGCAGTTCGGAGTTATGTGGTGGATACGGATGAGGGGGTCAGGGAAGATACCAGCCTTGAAGCATTGGCTAAACTGAAACCCGCTTTTGCACAGGGTGGTACCGTTACAGCCGGTAATGCCTCTCAAACCAGTGATGGAGCGGCTTTTGTGATTGTGATGAGCGATAGAATGGTGCAGGAACTTGGCTTGCAGCCCCTTGGGCGGCTGGTCAATTGTGTGTCGGCCGGCGTAGAACCGCGGATCATGGGAATCGGGCCGGTGGCTGCGGTACCCAAGGTGTTGAAAAGAGCCGGTATGTCTTTGTCGCAGATAGACCTGATTGAACTAAATGAAGCATTTGCCTCCCAGTCGCTTGCCGTGATACGTGCACTCGAACTGGATACTGCCAAAGTCAATATCAACGGAGGCGCGATTGCCCTGGGGCACCCGTTGGGTTGTACGGGCTGCAAACTCACTATTCAGGTATTGCATGACCTGCAACGTTTGCAGAAACAGTACGGAATGGTAACCGCCTGCGTTGGGGGCGGACAGGGGATTGCAGGGATTATTGAACGTTTCTGATACTTTATTTATGGGGCGGATATGACGGATATCATAGGATGCCAGCCATTTATGACGGAAATTCGGGGTATAAATGTTGGTTATGAAAAACATTTTGGTCCCTGTAGATTTTTCAGATACTTCTGAAAATGCTGCGCATTATGCTTTGCAACTGGCTGCCCAGATCAAAGCCCCGGCTATCGTGCTGTTTCATGCAACCCAGCCACCTGTATTCATGGATCCGATTGTGCCGGCCGTTCAGATATTGGATCCGGAAGAACTGAAAAAAGACAGCCTGGAAGCCCTGGAAAAATTCCGGATGAAATTACATGCCTTCTGCCCGGCTGGCTGCAAGATTGAATTGCATGCCGATCAGATTTTATTGCACCAGGGCGTGGATGATATTTGCCGTGATAAGGATTGCGGGTTGGTTGTGATTGGTATGACCGGCGGCGGCTATGTGGATGAAAAGCTGATTGGAAGTAATGCACTTGCTGTGGCTAAGCATTCCATCACCCCGGTAATCATCGTTCCGCCTAAAGCGCATTTCCTGCGACTGGATCAGTTGATGCTCTTGTCCGGCCTTGGAAAAGAGGATGAACATCTGCCGCTTGGACCCATCCGGCAACTGGTGGCAGATACGGGCGCCCGCCTGATGATCTTCCACATGCGGGAATCCGAGGGGGCGGAAGAAAAGAATGCCGACAGGCTGCAGATGCTGGAAAAACAATTACACGGATTAAAACCCAGTTATCACCTGGCGCCGAAAGGTGATTTTGTAATGAGTGTCAATAAAGCTGTCATAGATTTTCAGGCAGACCTGCTGCTGATTATGCCGCGGAAACAAAATCTGATTGAACAGTTATTTCACACATCTCATACCACCCGGCTGGCTTTTCACAGTCACCTGCCCCTGATGGTGATCAATCACCCGGGTTAGCCCAGGTAACGACCTACAATCGGCACCCGTCTGCCCACGCCAAAAGCCTTGGGAGATACCCGTATGATCGGGCAGAACTGGTTGCGCTTGTATTCATTCCGATTAACCATTTTGAGGGTGCGGTCCACCAGTGCCGGATCGAAGCCCATGGCTTTGATCTCATCCGGGCCCTGGCGTTTTTCAATATACTGATACAGCAATTGATCGAGAATGGCATAATCCGGCAAACTGTCACTGTCTTTCTGGTTGGGACGTAATTCAGCACTGGGTGCCTTGCTGATAATATGCTCCGGGATGACTGTATGATTCCTGTTGATATACCGGGCAAGCGCATACACCTGTTGTTTGTAACAGTCACCGAGAACGCCCAATCCGCCTGCCATATCACCATACAGTGTGCCATATCCGGTGGCAAGCTCACTTTTATTGGAGGTATTCAACAGGATATAGCCGAATTTATTGGCAATAGCCATCAGCAGGTTACCCCTGCTGCGGCTTTGCAGGTTTTCTTCTGCCAGTGAAAAAGGCAGATCACCGAAGATGGGCGACAAAGTATCGAGGAATGACTGATAAATGCTATCTATGCGCACAATATCATAGGGGTTGCCCAGGTTTTTGCTCAGGGCTACAGCATCATCTACAGAATGCCCGGTAGAATAAGGGGAGGGCATCAGGATGGCCCGCACACGCTCCGGCCCTAATGCCGCAGAGGCAATCGCAAGCGTTACTGCAGAATCAATGCCGCCGGAGGAACCCAGGATGGCTTTTTGAAAACCCATCTTTCCAAAATAATCCCGGATACCCAGTATCAGGGCCTGGTAAACCTGGTCAATATTGAGTTCCGCCTGGAGGGTATCCGGATTCAGTTCCATGTCTGGTACCCTGCTGGCGGGTTCCAGGATAGGTGCTGACAACGTTCCGTCCTCCTGCAGTTCAATACCGGCAAGGCATTCTTCGAACATGGGCATGGACATGCAAAGGTTGGCATCCTTATCAAACACCAGTGATGCGCCGTCAAATACCACTTCTGTCTGGCTGCCGATGGCATTGCAGTAAAACAGGGGAATCCGGTATTTCAATACATTGGCTTTGATCACCGACTTCCGGTCTTCGTCATGCGTATAATCGAATGGTGAGGCACTGATGTTCAGCATCAGGTCGGGCGATTGTGCCATCAGCTGATCCATCGGGCAGATACGGTACAGGGGGTTATCACCCAGGTTCCAGATATCTTCACAGATCGTAATGGCCAGCTTCTTGCCTTTAAATGGAACCACCTGCCAGGAGAAAGCGGGTTCAAAATAGCGGTTCTCATCAAATACATCATAAGTAGGCAATAAGGTTTTGTGGATCTCCGCCTGGATTTTCTGCTCATAAAGAAAGAAAGCAGCATTGAACAGGCTTTTCCCTTTCCCGCTTAGATTCCTGGCGGGGCTGCCGATCAATACGCCAATGCTGTCTGCTTCCTGCCGGATAGTATCTACCGCTTTATAACAGTGGTCTATAAAATCATGGAACTCCACAAAGTCACGGGCAGGATAGCCGCTTACAGACATTTCACTGAAAATGATCAGATCACCCCCGGCGGCTTTTGCTTCGCGGATGGCATTGATGATTTTGCTGGTATTGTTTTCGAAATCCCCGATCAGGTAATTCTGCTGGGCTAGGAAAATTTTCATGCTGCAAAGTTCCGGAACTTTTGGATAGTAAACGCGCCGGGTTTAACAGGCTCTTAGTATTTGAATGCTGATTCCTGCAACAGAGCGGCTATTTTTGTACACGCATGTGCAAGATCATCTCCCTCCTGTTGTTAACTGCTTTTTTAGCTTCCGGCTGCCGTTCGGACAAAACTAAAATGCCGGATGTTTCCCATATCCAGGTGAATCTCCAGGTTATCCGTTTTGAAAAGGATTTCTTTTCGATGGATACCCTGCATATTGATCAGTCCCTGCAGGCTCTGCACCGGAAGTATCCGGGATTTACCCTGGATTTCCTTTACAATATTTTAGGCAGCTCCCGCGACAGTGCGGAGAGGGACGCAAGGCTGTTTATACGGAGTTATAAAAGCCTCTATGATTCCAGCTTGTTGTTGATGCGGGATTTTGGGACAATTGCGGCAGAGGTAAAAAGGGGGCTGCAGTTTGTGCATTATTATTTTCCGGCCTACCGATTGCCTGCCAGGCTGATTACGTTTATCGGGCCGATCAACAGTTTCGGGAATGTGATAACGCCTGATGCACTGGCGGTGGGTTTGCAGCTTTACATGGGAAGAAATTACTCCCTGTACCTGACAGATATGGGCCAGCAGCTATATCCCCGTTTTGTTTCCCGCCGCTTTGAACCTGCCTATATCCCGGTGAATTGTATCCGGAATATCGTGGAAGATCTGTTTCCGGATAAAAGCCAGGGACGGCCATTGATTGAACAAATGGTAGCATCCGGGAAACGGATGTACCTGCTGGATCATTTTTTACCCGAAATAGCGGATACCCTGAAAACGGGTTATACGGCTGATCAATTGAGGGGTTGTTATGCGAATGAAAAAAATATCTGGAGCTTTTTCGTGCAGAACGAACTTTTGTTTAAAACAGATCCCAATCTTACCCGGGATTACCTGAATGATGCGC
>CAZAOR010000482.1:0-2586 GCA_964486805.1 uncultured Sediminibacterium sp.
AGATCACCGCATTGGCCACCGGGCCAAACCATTCACCTTCTGAAAATACTTTAACGGGTACCGGATCTACCTGCGGATGATCTTTATAGAACTGTCCCAGGCGGTCACGAAATGCTTTCAGGTCATCTACTTCAAACTGGAAAAGGGGTACCCCTTTTACCTTGTCTTTGGGGAGATCGGCAGTCAGTTTAAGTTTATCGTGGTAAAACTTTTTATAAATACTGTCGGATTTGATGTACACGCGAACGAGGTCCTTGTTTTTTACAAGATCCAGTCGCTCCACATCGCCGGGAAGCAGCATCTTTTCCTGAAATTCCTGCTCCCAGGTTGTGGTTGTATCCGGGGCAAATTTCATGAATTGGGCAAATATTAAAACGGCTGCTATGATGGCATAAATCCAGTAAATACTGAACCGCGGACCTCCTTTGCGGGGTGCTTCATTTTTGTTCTCCTGTCCGTTCACTCTCGGGGTTTTATTTTCCATATCCTGTTTCCTCTATATAAGGCTGTTTCTTGGGTATAACGATTAACAATTACCTGTATTGTAAGACCTGTTTTATAACTCGTGCATCTGCGAGCCGGCATCGCTCCACATTTCTTCCAGGCGGTAAAACCGTCTTGTTTCCGGATGCATCACATGTACCACGATATTTACATAATCAATCAGCACCCATTGAAATGCCTGCCGGCCTTCATGCTTATAAGGCAGCTCGCCGCATATTTGTTTCACTTCTGTTTCTATAAAATCGCTGATTGCTTTTACCTGGGTTGTATTGCTCGCCTGGCAAACAATAAAAAAGTCTGCTGAAGCTTCCGGGATTTTCCGAAGATCAAGGCTGACAATATGTTCGCCTTTTTTTTCCTGAATCGCGTTGATGATTGTCTTAAAAAGTTTGGAATTGCGGGTTAACCTGGTAAGAGCCGTTTTTGGACGGTTTTGCAAAACGGAAAGTGGTTCCAATAATCGCTTTTGTTTAATGGTGAATATTTGTGTCTTTTGCCGGCGGGCCATTTCCGGCAACTATCAGCCCTGCTTTTTAACTTCGTCAAAAATACTAATTCTTTGTTACCCTTTGAAGCCAAACCTCCGATCGGGCAGCCTTTCATGGAATTAACCGAGGTTACCAGTACCAATCTGTATGCCATGCAGCAGTTACAGGAAAAATTGGCCGGTCACGGTGCCGCATTTTTCGCCCATCACCAAACCGCAGGAAGGGGACAGCGGGGGCGTACCTGGTCGGATGAGCCAGGACAGGGAATCGCCCTTTCGGTTATTCTGGACGCTTCCTTTCTTTCTCCCAGCCAGCCTTTCCCGCTTATTTGTATGGTAGCCCTTGGTGCGCTGGATCTGCTGCAAACCTATGTGCCGGATGGCCTTTCCCTGAAATGGCCGAATGACCTTTACTGGCGTGACAGAAAGGCAGGTGGTATCCTCATCGAAAACCAGATCCGGGGGGATCGTTGGACGGGTGCCGTGGCCGGGATCGGCATCAATATCAATCAGCCTGCTTTCCCCGGGTTCCTGCAACAGGCCGTTTCATTGAAACAAATAACCGGCCGGGAATATGACCCTGTTTCCCTGGCCAGGGATCTTTGCCATTTTCTTGAAATCAGATACCGAGAGTTGTTGGATGGCCGGTTTGCCGAACAACTTGCCCGTTATAATGACTGCTTATACAAACGAGGAGAAATCGTACACTTCAAAAAAGATATGATCCGGTTTACAGGACTCGTACAGCATGTATCGGAGCTGGGCAGGCTGCGTTTATCGGATGCCCCCATCACCGAATTACAGTTTGGAGAAGCGGAATGGCTTATCGGTAACTAAAACTGACCCTCCACCAATTTGTCTAAAAGCAGATTTTTTTTATCCTGCGCGAGATAAACCTCTGCGTCATTATTCATCACAACCAGGAACTCTTTTTTATCAACCCGACGGATCTGGTTCAGGTTGACAATAAAACTCCGGTGTGTTCTGAAAAAGGCGCCGGTATTTTCCAGGAATTCAAAATCAATCAGTTTTTTGGTTATGGTTAATATCCCATGATGAACCGTATGCACTTTGGTATAACTCCCTTCCGCCTGCAAACATATAATATCATCCATGCGTACCACATAGATGGTTTCAGCTGTTTGTAACACCAGTTTTTTTTCTTTGGAAAGCATGTTTTCCCTGAGCGCCTCCAGGCGGGGGGCAACCGTGTTTAAACTGTTTTGCTGCACTTTACGGATGGCCCGCGACAAATGCTCCAGCCTTACAGGTTTCAGTAAATAGTCTGCTGCGGAGGCTTCAAAAGCCCGCAGAGAATGTTCACTGTATGCGGTTACAAAAATGATCTGGAACAACAGTTCCGGTGATTCAAAAAAATTCAGCAACTCAAAACCGTTGTAACCCGGCATTGCAATATCCAGAAATACCAGGTCCGGCTGGTGCGCATGGATCATCTTGACCGCTTCGGGCACATTTTTGCATTCCGCCAGGATCTCCACCTGTGCAAAATGTTCTTCCAGCAAACCGCGGAGCGCTCTGCGTGCATTAGGTTCATCATCCACGATTATGGCCCGGGTCGTTTTGGATGCTGGATC
>CAZAOR010000483.1:0-3486 GCA_964486805.1 uncultured Sediminibacterium sp.
TATAAACTTATGTTAATTTTTTGTAATTGATCGAATACGCATCCATCACCATAAATACTACCGGAAATGGCTACATCTGTTTCAGACAATAAAGGGGGGGCAAATTCAGGAGACAAGGATACTGGGAAAGTTGGAACGACCGAACAAAAAAAATATGAAGAGCAACATTTTGTGGATCAACGGTTAAGTGTCTGGAATTATTCCTTGTTCACGGATGAGGACATCCGAAATTTTCAACAGGGCACCCATTATTCATTGTATCGGCTTTTCGGTAATAAGCAATTGGAAGTCCTGCAGACGCGGGGCAGTTATTTTGCTGTCTGGGCCCCCAATGCGGTGCGGGTAGCGGTTACCGGCTATTTCAATGACTGGAATCAAGACAGCCATGTATTGCACGTAAGGCAGGATAGTTCTGGTATCTGGGAAGGCTTTATCCCGGGCCTGGGTACCGGGGAAGCCTATAAGTATCATATCCGGAGCGCAAATGGATTGCATTTGGATAAGGGAGATCCTTTTGCGCATTTTTGGGAGAAACGTCCGTTTACTGCATCTATCACATGGCAAACCAGCTATCACTGGCAGGATGATGACTGGATGCATACACGTAAAATACATAATGCACTTAGTGCACCTTACAGTGTGTATGAAGTACACCTTGCCAGTTGGATGCGTCCTGATAAATATGATGAGGAATCCTATAACAGCTATGAACAAATTGCAGCAAGGCTGGTGCCTTATGTGCAGCAGATGGGTTTTACCCATGTGGAATTGATGCCCATAATGGAACACCCGTTTGATGGCAGTTGGGGCTACCAGGGAACCGGTTATTTTGCCCCCACTTCCCGTTTCGGAAACCCCCAGGATTTTGCGGCCCTGGTGGATGCCCTGCACCAGGCGGGGATCGGTGTGATCCTTGATTGGGTGCCTTCTCATTTTCCTTACGATGCACATGGCTTGTTTATGTTCGACGGAACACATACGTATGAATATGCGGATATGCGGAAGGGCTATCATCCCGACTGGAGTTCATATATATTCAACTATAAAAGGGGGGAAGTAAAATCCTTCCTGATCAGCAGCGCCCGTTTCTGGTGTGATTGCTTTCATGCGGATGGATTGCGGGTGGATGCCGTGAGTTCCATGCTGCGGCTTGATTACAGCCGGAATGAGGGCCAGTGGGAGCCAAATGAATTCGGCGGTAATGGAAACCTGGAAGCAATTGCCTTCATCAAAGACCTGAATGAAACCCTGTATCGCGATTTTCCCGATATCCAGACTATTGCCGAAGAAGCAACGGACTGGCCGGGTATCAGCCGGCCGACTTTTGAAGGCGGGTTGGGTTTTGGTATGAAATGGATGATGGGCTGGATGCATGATACCCTGGATTATTTCAAACTCGACCCGATATACCGCCAGTTTCAGCAGGACAAGTTCACCTTCAGCATGATGTATTTCTTCAACGAAAATTTCATGCTTCCGCTTAGTCATGATGAAGTGGTACATGGAAAAAGCCCGATGTTGTATAAAATGCCAGGGGATGAATGGCAGAAATTCGCGAACCTGCGGATCCTGTATACCTATATGTTTACACATCCAGGCGCCAAGCTGCTCTTCATGGGTAATGAGTTTGGTGCAACGAACGAGTGGAATTATAAAACAGAACTGCAATGGGATCTGTTACAGTTCCCAAGCCATAGCGGTTTGCAATATTGTGTGCAGCAGTTAAATACCCTGTATCGCAAAGAACCGGCTTTGTATGAAAACCAGTTTACTCCAGAAGGTTTTGAGTGGATCGACCTGAATCACCGGAGTGAGTCGGTCATGGCCTATATGCGGAAAGGCAAAAAAGAACAGGATCACCTGTTAGTGATCCTGAACGTGACGCCGGTGGTAAGAAACGATTGGGAACTGTATATACATGGTAAACCTGCCTGGGAAGAAATATTCAACAGTGATAACAAAGCCTATTGGGGCGCCGGTGATGTATTCAATCCCGATATCCGGGTTGAACTGGTGGATAAAGAAACGGATCGGTACCGGCTGCGGCTCCATCTGCCCGCCTTAAGCGCCCTTGTGCTGAAATGATCCTGTAACTTTTATAGCTGCTTATCGTTTTATCCTAAAAACTGTTATGCGTTCATTTATTTTATTGCTCTTCGGCTTACAGTTGTCAGCAATCAACTGCTCTAGCCAGGAAACCGTAACCGGGGCTGAAACGGAGAAAAGGACAATCGCTGCATTTCATGCCATTGAAACTTCTTCCGGTATTGAAGTGTATATCTCCCGGGGCAATAAGCCGGAACTGGCGCTTACGGCCTCACACCCGGAATACCTCAGTCGTATCCGGACGGAAGTCAGCAATGGTGTTTTGCAAATCTCACGCAGCAGTGACTGGAAATTCTGGAACAGCCTGAAGAACTGGCGTATCCGGGTATATGTTTCTTATACAGAACTGGATGATTTGAAGATCAGCAGCGGGGCTTCCATCGAAGGGAAAGATATTGATTTGCCGAAACTGCATGCACATTTCAGCAGTGGCGCCAGGCTGGTGCTTTCCGGTAAAGTGGGAGAATTGCAATTAGAAGGGAATAGCGGTGCGCAGTGCAGCAGCTATGGCTTACAGGCCCAGACCTGCCAGGTACGAGTTAATTCTGGTGCGGGGGTGCATATAACGGTAGAAAAAGAAATATCCGCCCGTGCAGGTTCAGGCGGATATGTTCGGTTTAAAGGAGCGGGAATGATCCGCGACATTGATGTGAACAGCGGCGGATCGGTGAAAAGGCAGAACTGATCAGCGGTCCGCTTCCAGGTAATCCATTTCATCCAGGAAAATATGCTGGTGGTGCATCAGGTAAGGGATGCCGAAAGTAGCCAGCAAGAAGTTGATGCCCAGAATACCGAAAATCAGGTAACGGAATTCTTCCGAGATCAGCGCAACAGGCGATCTGTTTACACCGGACATTTCTTTCAGGCTGATAGCAGCCAGTGCCAGCAGGAGAATGATATAAAGCAATTCTCCTTTTTTAATCCGACTCAGGAAAAAATAAACAACACCGGCTACTGTAAAAAACAGCATCGTAGAAAAGATGATGGTAGAGACATTCACAATCTGTGAAAGGGGAAACTCGGTACGCATCCGGAAAACAAAATCATATCCCAGGTTGAGCAGGGTACCGCCAATACCGGCAAATACACCTGCCAGGACGGTCTTGGACAGATAAGACTGTTGGTTGTAATGATAGATCATATAGGTTATTTAAAATGATACAACATTCTGCACATACCGGTACTATACCGACACATGGGTTGGCCCCCGGGGCATGTTGTTCTCGCAGAAAAGGGATAAATATATCCGAAGCAGGTGTTGCAAAGGTAGGTAATTCCAGGCATTGGCGACCTGTATTCATTCATCAACATGAATAACAATTAACTAAGAACAGGTACAGGGGATGAACTAATCCCCATCTTATCCACGAATAGGTTGCG
>CAZAOR010000484.1:0-3325 GCA_964486805.1 uncultured Sediminibacterium sp.
ACAATATAATCGGCATTATCATTATTGGTGCGGGTAAGTTTGGTGCCGCCTACTATTTTCTGCTGCAGTTTATCCGACAGTTTCTGGGCGAAAACCGGGTTTACATAGGAGGCTTTGTTTTCAATAAACGTAAGTTTGATCGTTTTGATATTGGTAGGTATCACGGCATCCCGGAAAGAATAAACCCCGCAACCCGGCAAAAATAGGCAGGCCAGTGAAAGCAGGATGACCGCCAGGGTCAATGCAGGCTTTTGGGTTCGGGAGAATGGCCACCTCAGGTAATTATTCTTCAATATCATACTCTTTCAGTTTCCGGTAAAGGGTGCGTTCGCTGATTCCGAGGTCGAGGGATGCATCTCTTCTTTTCCCCTTGTGTTTTTTCAATGCCTTCACGATCAGCTCCTTTTCCTTGTCCATGATATTCAGTGACTCTTCTACTTCTTCATGCTGGTGTATTGCATCCTCATGCAGAAGGACGGGCTGTGCGTTACCGGCGATATACGGTGCGGGTGCCGATGCAGGAGTCGGATAAACCGGGGCGGGCATCAGGTGGTCGTTTTCGGGAGTACCGGCAAAATCATGCATCAGCGAATCGCGTGTATAATTTGCTGCGGAACCTGCAAGCGACGGATTCTGCAGGATTTCCAAAAACATCTTTTTTAGTTCCGTAACATCTTTCTTCATATCGAAGAAGAGTTTGTACAAGATCTCCCGTTCGTTGGCAAATTCCGGGCTGCTGCCATTTTGCTGTCCTGCCAGAACCGGGAGCCGGTTATGGGTCGTTGATGGCAAAAACCGACGCATCTCGGCACCGGTAATCAGCTGGTTGGTGCTCAATACCGATATCTGCTCTGCAATATTCTTCAGTTCGCGCACATTCCCCTGCCAGGGGTAGTTAATTAACAGGTTTTTCGCTTCCTCATCCAGTTGAACCGGCATGGTCTTGTACCGCTCGGCAAAGTCTACCACGAATTTCCGGAAAAGCAGGGGAATATCTTCCTTGCGGTCGCGCAAAGCGGGTACACGGATGGGTACGGTATTGAGCCGGTAATAGAGATCTTCGCGGAACCTGCCTTTCTGGGTGAACTCCAATAGTTCGCGATTCGTGGCGGCGATTACACGGACATCTGTTTTTTGCACTTTGGATGAACCCACCCGAATGAATTCACCGGTTTCCAGCACCCGTAACAGGCGGGCCTGGGTACCCAAAGGCATTTCACCGATTTCGTCCATGAAGATGGTACCGCCGCTGACGGTTTCAAAATAGCCTTTGCGACTGTCAACAGCACCGGTAAAAGCGCCTTTTTCGTGACCGAACAATTCAGAGTCGATGGTTCCTTCCGGAATAGCACCACAGTTCACCGCAATAAAAGGATTATGCTTGCGGGAGGAAAGTGCGTGTATGATCTGAGAAAATACTTCCTTACCCACACCGCTTTCGCCCACAATCAACACGGTCAGGTCGGTGGCAGCCACCTGTATAGCGGTATTCAGCGCATGGTTGAGCGCCGGTGAATTACCGATAATACCAAACCGGTTTTTTATACTTTGTACATCCATTGTTTTATTATTCTAAATCAGTGCCGGCCTTCGCCAAATAACGTACCCGCAGTACAATCTGTAATAGTAACATCCACATAGCTGCCTTTGTTCCATGCCGGATTATTTTTCGGGAAAACCACCACTTTGTTATGGTCTGTGCGGCCTTGCCATTGCTGATCACTTTTTTTGGAATTACTCTCGATCAATACCCGGAACGTTTTACCAACATCCTGCTGCATGCTCAGCAATGAATTCTTGCGCTGCACATCGATGATCTCCTGCAAGCGCCTTTTCTTCACTGCTTCCGGCACATCATCTGTATACCTTCTTTCTGCCAGGGTACCCGGACGCTCACTATAGAAATACATGTATGCCAGGTCATAGCGGCATTCGGCCATCAGAGAGAGGGACAACTGGTGATCTTCTTCTGTTTCTGAACAAAATCCGGCAATGATATCGGTACTGATCCCGCAGTCGGGCAGTATTTCCCGGATGCGATGCAGCTTCGCGAGATACCATTCCCGGGTATAGGTACGGTTCATGAGTTGGAGGATGCGGTTACTGCCGCTTTGTACGGGGAGATGGATATAATTGCAGATATTCTCGTACTTCGCCATGGTGAAGAGCACTTCATCGGTGATATCTTTTGGATGCGAAGTGCTGAAACGTACCCGCAGGTCTGATGAAACCTGCGCTACCATCTCGAGTAAACCAGCAAAAGTAACGATACGGTCCCGGGCTTCATCCACCCAATAATAACTATCTACATTCTGGCCCAGCAGGGTCACTTCCCGGTAACCATCTGCAACGAGTTGTGCTACTTCATGGATGATAGAATCCGCATCCCGGCTTCTTTCGCGCCCCCTGGTGAAGGGCACTACACAAAAACTGCACATATTATTGCAACCGCGCATGATGGATACAAATGCGGTCACACCGTTCTTGTCTAATCGGATCGGTGCAATATCTCCATAGGTTTCTTCCCTGCTCAGCAATACATTTACGGCCTTCTGCCCGTTATCCGCTTCCTCGATCAGTGCCGGAAGGCTCCGGTATGCGTCCGGCCCCACCACCAGGTCAACCAGTTTTTCCTCCTCTAATAATTTTGACTTCAGCCGCTCGGCCATGCAGCCCAGGATGCCTACCAGCATACCCGGGTTTTTCTTTTTAAACCCACGTATCTCGGAGAGGCGTTTCCGGACGGTCTGCTCCGCTTTATCGCGGATAGAGCAGGTATTGATCAGTACGAGATCCGCTTCCTCAGGCAGCAGGGTGGCACCATATCCTTCTTTGGCCAAAATAGAAGCTACCACTTCACTATCGGCAAAGTTCATGGCACAGCCATAACTCTCAATGTAAAAGCGCTTTTTCCAGTGCTGTCCGGCTATCGGTTCCTCCAAAGGCCTGTACGCTTCTCCCTGCCGGCTCTCATCCTGTATGCCGGCTTCTGCGGCCAATAGATCCATGCGCGATTGATTTAGTTTGCAAAAATAATGAAAAATATCGGCGTGAGTGCCATAATGGCAGTAATTCGGCAGCCGGAATAACCCATAAACTTTAAATTTGCCCCGTATGAAAGAAAAATACTTCTCTGCACTGGTAATCATAGCCTTATTTACTGGTCTCTCTTCCCTGAAAGCACAGGATATTGTTGTGAACACGCTGCGTTCCGAAACATCGCGTACTATTAAAAAGGACGTGGATACCACTTCCTGGAACTGGAAAACCGGGGGGCTCTTCAGCCTCAACCTTGCACAGGGATCCCTGAGCAACTGGGCTGCAG
>CAZAOR010000485.1:0-6320 GCA_964486805.1 uncultured Sediminibacterium sp.
CACTGCCCTGGATGAAGTAGGACAGGTAAACGACATGATACGTCTGCTGGTAGATATGCGGGAAGCATTGGCCGGAGTACTGGCCTCTCTGCCAACCGTTGAAAAAGTTTATCCCTCGGACGCGAATTTCTTGTTGGTGAAGATCCGGGAGGCACATGCGTTGTATGCGTTCCTGCTGACAAAGGGAATCGTATTGCGGGACAGGAGTAATGTGCAACTTTGTGCGGATTGCCTTCGGATTACCATTGGTACAGAAGCAGAAAACACGCAACTGGTGGATGCCTTGCACGAATGGCTGGCTATTAAACAATCTGCCTGAAAATCTGTCGGTAGTCGTAACTTCCCTGCTCAATTTCTTGATATGATAAAAAAACAAGTAACGCTGATCAGCTGCCTGCTGATTTTTGCAGCCATCAGCAACCTGACAGTCTACGCAGGGGATTCATTACAGGTACATGCAACAGCTACCCTGAAAGCGGATCCCGATAATGCCGGTCTTACATTGCCTCCAGGTTTCGGTGCGCTCATGGTTGCCGAAAATACCGGTAGGCCCAGGCATATTGTGGTTACGCCACAAGGGGATATTTATGTAAAATTAAACCGCGCTGTGAATGGAAAAGGCATACTCAGATTACGCGACACCAACGGTGATGGCAAGGCTGATGAAACCCTGGGTTTCGGCAATTATGGCGGAACTGGGATTGCGATTAAAAACGGCTATCTGTATGCCTCTTCTGATCAGGGCGTGTATCGTTACAAACTCAATGCGAGAAGTGAAGTAGAAAACCCCGATGCGCCGGAAGAACTTGTTTCCGGATTGAAGACAGGCGAGCATCCGATGAAGTCTATTGCATTGGATAATGATAATCATCTCTATGTGAATATGGGTGCTTACTCCAATTCCTGTCAGGAACAGGACCGAACCAAAGGCTCCAAAGGAATCATGCCCTGCCCGGTATTGAATGATGCAGCCGGTATCTGGCAGTTTCCTGCCGATAAACAACATCAAACGCAGGCAGATGGCATCCGCTATGCTACCGGGTTACGGAATGTGGTAGGGATTGCATGGAACCAATTAACCAATACCCTGTTTGTAATGCAGCATGGCAGGGATCAGTTATATGATAACTGGCCGGAATACTTCACGCCGCAGCAAAGCGCAGAACTACCTGCTGAATGCATGTATGAATTGCACAAGGGAGACAATGCGGGATGGCCCTATATTTTCTATGACCAGATCCAGCATAAAAAAATTCTTGCACCGGAATATGGCGGGGATGGCAAAAAAGAGGGCGGTAAAGATGCCATAGATCCCGTAGCTGCTTATCCAGGCCATATGGCGCCGGATGGATTGCTGTTTTATACGGGAAATATGTTTCCGGAAAGGTATAAGAATGGCGCTTTCATTGCCTTTCATGGTTCCTGGAACCGTGCACCCCTGCCCCAGGAAGGATATTTTGTCGTTTTTCAGCCGTTCAGCAATGGTAAGCCATCCGGTAAATGGGAAGTATTTGCCAAAGGCTTTGCTGGTGTTAGTGAGATCAAAAATCCGCGTGATGCACAACATCGCCCATGCGGACTGGCCCAGGGACCCGATGGGTCCTTGTATGTGACCGATGACACAAAGGGTACCATATACCGGATCATTTATAAAGGGAAATAAAACATGAGACCAATGCTGGGCCTGCTTGCAGCAGGCATTGGGTTACTGTCGTTCCAGACAATCCCGCAAAAACAAAAGAGTTCCGCGCATCCGAACCCAGGGAATACCCAAAAACAATCTTCCCTCACGCCCTTGCAGGCCTCAATCAACCGCGGACAGACTGTGTACCTTACCCAATGCCTGGCCTGCCATCAGGCAGATGGCGGGGGCGTCCCGAATATGAATCCCCCCCTGCAAGGCGCCAAAGCAGTATTGGGGAAGGACAAGGCAAAACTGATATGGATTGTCTTGCGGGGCATGCATGGACAGGATATAGATGGGGAAGAATACCATAATACCATGGCACCGCATCCAGATCTTACCGACAGGCAGATTGCTGATGTATTGACATATATAAGAAATAACTGGGGCAATAAGGCAATAGCCGTATCTGCAGCAGAAGTAAAACTGGTGCGGGCAAAACTGAAACCATGATACCCGGAATAACCATAACTGAAACAGGTGGCGAAGCACCAATGGAAAATGCCGGGAAACCTGTGAAAAAGATACTTTTCCTGGATCGAGATGGCGTTATCCTCCGTGAACCTCCGGAGGATTTTCAGATAGATCGTATCGAGAAAACCAGCTTTGTGCCTGGTGCCATTACTGGTTTGTCGCGGATTGCGGCAGATCTGGACTTTTATAAAGTCATGATCACAAACCAGGATGGATTAGGCACAGCCAGTTACCCGGAAAAAGATTTCTTTCCCTACCAGGACCTTATGCTTCGTACCCTGGAAGGGGAAGGCTTTGTATTTGATGAAATACAGATAGACAGGACTTTTGCAGCAGATAACCAGTCAACCCGTAAACCAGGTACCGTTCTCCTTGCACATTTGGAGCGGAACCCGGCATTTGATATGGCAGGTTCCTATGTCATAGGCGATCGGTGGACTGATCTGCAGTTAGCCAAAAATCTTGGTTGCAAAGCAATTTATTTCCATTCCCCCCTGCATGCACTGACACCTGAGCAGGAGGGGACATTACGGCCGGTGATTGCATTGGAAACAGATAACTGGCAGGAAATCTATGCTTTTCTGAAGCTGGGAGCCCGGGAGGCAAAACACAGCCGGCATACGCAGGAAACAAAAATTGATATAGCACTCAACCTCGACGGCAGTGGCCGCTCCGCGATCCACACTGGTATCGGATTCTTTGATCATATGCTGGACCAGATTGCCCGTCATGGTAAACTGGATCTGTCAATACAGGTGAAGGGCGACCTGCATATTGATGAGCACCACACCATTGAAGACACCGGGATTGCCCTGGGTGAGACATTTGCAAAAGTACTGACAGATAAACGGGGACTGGAACGTTATGGCTTTGCGCTGCCAATGGATGAGGCGGAAGCAAAAGTGCTGATCGATTTCGGCGGCAGGAACTGGATAGTTTGGGAAGCCGATTTCAGGCGGGAAAAGATCGGAGAGATGCCCACTGAAATGTTCTTCCATTTTTTCAAATCATTCAGTGATGCAGCCCGGTGCAATCTGCATATCAGTTGCAGCGGCGATAATGAGCATCATAAAATAGAAGCGATATTCAAGGCATTTGCCAAAGCCATTCGAATGGCGGTGAAACGGGACCCATTCTCCAATTACCTGCCTTCCACGAAAGGGGTGCTGTAACCCCTTTTTTGTTATTGGAAATGGTTCAGGTAAACGATTCCGTCTTTCATTACGAAAGCTGTGTGCCGGATATCAGAAATATTAATAACCGGATTTCCGTTGACCGCAATAATGTCGGCTGTTTTCCCTTTGGCAATGCGCCCGATCCGGCTGCCATACCCAAAAACATCGGCGTTCACAGCGGTGGCGCTGCGTAAAACAGCCAGTGGCTCCATACCGTATTCTACCATGGCTTCCATTTCCCGGGCGTTATCTCCATGGGGGAATACCCCCACATCTCCGCCAAAACAAATGGTCACTCCCTTTTGCAGGGCCAGGGAAAAGCTTTTATGCTTGGCAATCACTCTTTCCGGAAGGGGATCGATGCCCTTGCGCCAGCCGTCATAAGTGGCAATGGCTTCTGTTGCACTGAGGGTGGGGCAGTAAGCAATATTTTTTTCTTTCATCAGTTCAAACACTTCTTCCGTCCCGTTGTCCCCATGTTCAATAGTCGTAACGCCGGCCATGGCGGCCCTGCGCATGCCTTCTGCGGTAACAGCATGTACGGCTACTTTTCTTCCGCTGCTAGCCGCAACGGCAACGGCGGCTTTTATTTCTTCTGTCGTGAAAGTAGGTTCGGCTGTATTATCCAGTCCCCAGCGGTAATCAGCATACAGCTTAACCACGTCGGCACCATTGCCTATCTGGGTGCGTACTTCCCGGATGATACCTTCCACGCCGTCTGCCTCAGCCGCTCCTCTTACCAGGTGATGATCAGTGTTGGCAAGTTTGGGTCCATAGCTGCCGGTAGCGACTATCGCTCTTGTAGCAACGATCATCCGCGGACCTGGGACAATTCCCTTTTCAATGGCGGTTTTCAGGCCTGCATCATCAAATCCTGCTCCTTCTGTACCAAGATCCCGTACGGTTGTGAATCCGGCCAGCAGGGTGGTTTTGGCATGTACGACAGCCCTGGCAGTGCGTTCCGCACGGGACTCATTCAGTACCTGGTCGTTCCATTTCGTTTCATTGTACGGATGCAGAAATAGATGGGAATGCCCCTCTATCAGGCCGGGTAAGAGGGTGGCGCCGGGCATTCTCAGCAGGTGAACCGGATCGGGCTTCGGACAAGCCGCGGGAACGCCGCAGTAAATGATCCGGTTATCCTGTACCAGCACTACCCAGCCTGGATGTACATTCTCACCGTCAAAAACAATATCTGGCTGTAATAACCAGGCAGTATCCGTTTGGGCGCCTGCCCTGGCGGTAAAACAAGCCAAGGCGAAGAAGGCAAGCATCAAATTTTTCATAAGCTATCAGGTATTGAAGTTACAGCACTGCCCATGTCTGTAAAAAAAATTTGTTTGGAAACGGATTCTCCCGCAATTTTGCCCTGCAATGAAGCAAATCAATCAGCAATATTGGTGGTGGCATACAAACTCCGGTCGGGGATTGTAATGGCATAGCCAGTACGCTGAGTATCATATTCAGAACCCCGACAGGATTTGTCGGGGTTTTTTTATTAGGCTCCCGGTAAAGAGAAAGACCAAGGACTATGAAGAAAACAGTCATTCAAACAAATTGTAAACGGATGCTGGCGGATGTGTACACACCGGTAGGGGTATACCTTCGCATCCGGGATCGGTTCCGGGATACGGTACTGCTGGAAAGTACGGATAACCGCACGGCTGAGAACAGCTATTCGTTTATCTGTATCAATGCGATCGCAGGAATTGAAATCCGCTCTACCCGGAGTATGGAATGCAAAATGCCGGGACGGCCCCCGGAACAGATGCCGATACACCAGGTATCGGAAGTGCCCGACCAGTTATGGTCCTTTATGCAGCGATTTGATGTTTTGGCTCCTGCAGATAAAGAGGGGCGCCTGGCACAAGGTCTTTTCGGATATACGACTTATGACGCTGTCCAGTTTTTTGAAACCATATCCTTCCGAAACTCACAGCCACCCGAAGTTCCCCTGATGCGCTACCGCTTATACCAGTATGTGATCGCATTCAATCATTTCAAGGATGAATTGCTCATTTGTGAGAATGCGGTAGCAGGGATTGATTCTGAACTAGCCCTGGTGGAATCGCTCATTAAGAGCAAGGATGTACCGGTATTCCCTTTCCGGAAACAAGGACAGGAATCCTCTGTAATAGATGATGCAACTTATATCGGCATGGTAGAAGAAGGAATACGCCGTTGTTTGCGGGGTGATGTTTTCCAGGTAGTGCTCAGTCGTCGTTTCCAGCAGTCTTTTATGGGAGATGAATTCAATGTGTATCGCGCACTGCGGAGTGTTAACCCATCGCCTTATCTTTTCTTTTTTGATTATGGCGATTATAAACTCATGGGTTCTTCCCCGGAATCCCAGTTGATTATCCAGCAGGGTAAGGCCGTGGTACATCCTATTGCCGGAACCTTCCGCCGCACTGGAGATGATAAAACAGATTTGGAACAGACCGCACTCCTGCTCCAGGATGCCAAGGAAAATGCAGAACACGTCATGCTCGTTGATCTCGCTCGTAATGACCTGAGTCGCGCCTGTACCGATGTGGAAGTGAGCCATTATCGCCAGGTGCATTATTATAGCCATGTAATACACCTGGTGAGTGAAGTAACCGGTAAAGTGCCGGAAGGATACAATCCATTTCTTTTATTGGCCAAAACTTTTCCGGCCGGTACCCTGAGCGGGGCTCCCAAGTTCAAAGCCATGGAAATTATTGATCAGTTGGAAGCCGGCCCCAGGAGTTATTATGGCGGATGTATCGGGTTTATGGGGTTTGATGGAACCTGTAATCATGCCATCATGATCCGTACCTTCCTGAGCAGGCAGAATACGCTCATATACCAGGCAGGTGCCGGGGTGGTTGCTGCCAGCGTTCCGCAAAACGAATTACAGGAAGTGCACAATAAACTCAATGCCCTGAAAAAAGCCATTGAGATCGCTGAAACCATTTAAAGAGATATTATCTGACTGCTATGAAAGTGCTGGTATTTGATAATTA
>CAZAOR010000486.1:0-3576 GCA_964486805.1 uncultured Sediminibacterium sp.
GGCGGACGGAGGTTCGATCCCTTCCTTCGCAACTAAACCCCCTTCAACAAGGGGGGGGTATGTTTGTATGCGATGGGGGGCTCATATCCGCCGTAGGCGGACGGAGGTTCGATCCCTCCCTTCCCTCGCAACTAAACCCCTTTCAACAAGGGGGTTTTATGTTTTATGTATACGTATTATATAGTTCTCAGCAAGGGAAAGTGTATATTGGCTATACGGGCAACCTGGAAGCCCGGATGCGTTCACACAATGAATTAGGGAAGGGCTGGACAAGCAATTACCGGCCTTGGGACTTGTTGTATAAAGAGTCGTATGCGACAAAAGCTGAAGCGATGCGTCGAGAACGTTTGCTGAAAGGCGCACAATGCCGGGAGTGGATATGGAAAGAATTGGTCATGGGGAAAAAGGATAAGGGCTCATATCCGCCGTAGGCGGACGGAGGTTCGATCCCTTCCCTCGCAACTAAACCCCCTTCAACAAGGGGGTTTTATGTTTTATGTATACGTATTATTATTATATAGTTCTCAGCACGGGAAAGTGTATATTGGCCGGGCAACCTGGAAGCCCGGATGCGTTCACACCATGAATGAGGGAAGGGCTGGACAAGCAATTACCGGCCTTGGGACTGTACCATACCGCGCCCGCTAAAACCTACTGCGGCAATGTGTTGAGAAAAGTGCTTTGGCTATCAGGCAATACAGCCTGTGATTCCTCTTAACACAGGGTCTTAACGCAGGTAAATTTGTATCCGGTTTTTCTGAAAATAATAGGCGCTAAGCCCCCAGCCTGTACCCTTCTCCCTGCTTTGCGCCCGGAAGCGTACCTTTGCCTGCGCCCAACCCTTATGAAAGCGGGATTTGTCAATATATTCGGAAGACCCAATGCGGGTAAAAGCACCCTCCTGAATGCACTGGTTGGTGAAAAACTTGCGATCGTATCTCCCAAAGTACAGACCACGCGCCATCGTATCAAAGCTTTTCTGAACCGCCCCGGGGAATACCAGGTCATACTATCAGACACCCCGGGTATCCTGGAGCCCAAATACAAGCTGCACGAAAAAATGATGCAGGCGGTTAAAGGCGCATTGGAAGATGCGGATATCGCCCTTTTATTGGCCGATGCGACTGAAAACCCCGAATTGTCTGACGCTATTTTTTCCAAACTTCAATTGAAAGTGCCG
Source organism: uncultured Sediminibacterium sp. (assembly GCA_964486805.1). Classification (GTDB taxonomy): domain Bacteria; phylum Bacteroidota; class Bacteroidia; order Chitinophagales; family Chitinophagaceae; genus Sediminibacterium. The sequence goes on from CAZAOR010000486.1 coordinate 1,181, forward strand.
GCCATTGTGGTACTGAACAAAATAGATAAAACGACCCCCGAAAAATTGGCAGGTATCCGTGGCTTTTACCAGGCCAGGCCCTACTGCCGGCAGGTAGTGACACTCTCGGCGCTTCAAAGGGCCAATCTGGATCAGCTACTTTCCGCTATCCTCGATTTATTACCCGAATCCCCGGCTTTTTACCCGGAAGAAGATCTGAGCGACCTGCCCATGCGGTTTTTCGTAGCGGAACTGGTGCGGGAAAAGATCTACGAGTTATATGGGGAGGAGATACCCTATCACACCGCTGTTCAGGTAAATGAATTCAACGAGAAAACATCACTGACCAAAATCCAGGCAGATATTATCGTACAAAGAGAAACACAGAAAGGGATCATCCTGGGTGAAAAAGGACGCATGATCCGATCATTGGGAACACTTGCCAGAAAAGATATCGAAGCCTTCATTGGTAAAAAAGTGTTCCTGGAATTATTTGTAAAAATACGCCCGGGTTGGCGTGAAAATGAATTACATCTGCGGGAATTTGGCTATTCCTGAATGCATCCGGGCAACCAAACATGTAATAAATTATGAGTTATACTGTCGCTATCGTCGGAAGACCCAATGTGGGAAAAAGTACGTTGTTTAACCGTTTACTGGAAGAACGCAGAGCCATCGTAGACGATGTCAGCGGCGTTACCCGTGACCGCCAGTATGGCATAGCCGATTGGAACGGGAAACAGTTTAACCTGGTAGATACAGGCGGATTTGTACCCAACGGGGCCGAAATATTTGAAGCAGAGATCAGGCAGCAGGTGAAAATCGCTATCGAGGAAGCAGATGCGCTATTGTTCATGGTAGACGTGGCTACCGGTATCACCGACCTGGATGAAGCAATGGCCGATATGCTGCGCAGAACCAGTAAACCGGTATATGTGGTGGTGAACAAAGTTGATAACGGCACCCGGGAACTGGAAGCAACAGAGTTCTATGGGATGGGCTTTGAACACAACTTTTTTATCAGCAGTATTTCCGGCAGCGGTACCGGTGAATTACTGGATGCTGTTACCGGCCCCATACCTGCCGATCAGGCCGTACAGTTAGATGAAACGATACCCGATATACCCAAAATCGCTATCATTGGTCAGCCCAATGTGGGTAAATCGTCCTTATTGAATGCATTGATAGGACAGGAGCGGAGTATTGTAAGCAATATCGCCGGAACCACCCGGGATGCCATTCATACCCATTATAAACTGTTCCAGAAGGAGTTTATCCTGATTGACACAGCGGGCATCCGGCGTAAAAACAAGGAAAAAGAAGATCTGGAATTTTACTCGATCATACGTGCCATCAAGGCAATTGATGAAGCCGATGTTTGCCTGCTCCTGCTGGATGCCGAGAAGGGGATCACTGCCCAGGATCTGAATATCTATGCATTGGCCACCCGCAAAGGGAAAGGGATCGTGGTTTTGGTGAATAAATGGGACCTCGTGGAGAAAGAAACCAATACAGCCCGTGATTATGAGAAAACCCTGAAACAAAAACTGGCACCCTTCAATGACGTGCCCATCCTCTTTATTTCCGTCAAAGAGAAGACCCGCATATTCCGTGCTATTGAATCTGCATTGGAAGTGGTGGAAAACCGCCGGAGAAAAGTGCCCACTTCCCAATTGAATGATGCCATGCTGAAGGCTGTGGAGGCCTATCACGCTCCGGTTGTCAGAGGAAATAGTATAAAAATTAAATATGTAACCCAGTTGCCTACCCAGGTTCCATCCTTTGCGTTCTTTACCAATTACCCGGATGATATCAAGACCCCATATCGCAACTACCTTGAAAATCAATTACGTAGCAAGTTTTCCTTTAAAGGAGTGCCCATTCGCATTTACTTCAGAAAGAAGTAAAAAAAAATCGTTAATATTTGAAAAATTGACAGACTCTAGTATCTTTGCGCGAATTCAAAACTCAAAAACAAGTACAAATGAAAAAAGTATTCGCAATCCTGGCTGTAGCTGGTTTCCTGGCTGCCTGCAACAATGGTGAAAACAAAGAAGCTAAAACTGACAGCCCCGCTGCTACAGTAGATACTTCCAAAGCTGGTATGGACACTACCAAAGCTGGTATGGACACTACCAAAGCTGCTATGGATACTACTAAGAAAATGTAATTCGGTACTTCGTTTTGATAGTACTTCTTGCAAGAAGATTGCCGGCAACGGCAAAATCAATCCTCCCGCAGATGCGGGAGGATTTTTTTATGCCAGTTTGTACCAAAAAACCTGCCTGGGGAAACTGGCACCAATATTGTCTTATGGAGTCTTCCTGGTATTTTACCAGGCTCGTGACATTTTGACCCAAGATTGTGAACATGAACCAGTTTTTTTTACGACCGGAAGACGATACTGATTTCATACC
>CAZAOR010000487.1:0-8462 GCA_964486805.1 uncultured Sediminibacterium sp.
CAGCCAGCGCGCGCGGACAATTTCCTGACGACGGCAATGACCTTTGATCTGCCGGACCGAAACTTTGAACTTTTCCGCCACCAACGCCAGCGCCCGCGCCGCTTCCGGCGCATCGGATTCACCCGCGTAGCCAACTGGAAAGATGCCGCGCTCACGGTCAAACTTCGCGATCCACTTTTCGACGGCGATAAGGCGCTGTTCCATGTTTGCGTTCATAGAAGCCTGTATTTTGAGACATGCGGCCGCACGCTCACGTCGGTTTCATTTTCGATTTCGTAGCCGTGCCGATGGCGCAGTTCATCAATGCGCGAATGGACGTTGTAACTGCCGCTGATGAGCACGAGCGCGGGCATACTCACCCATTCGCCGCGCGCGTCTTGCAGCACGCGCAAAATCTTTCCGCACTGCGAATCTTCGCGCAGGCGGCCTTTCAAATTCGGAATTCGGAATTCGGAATTCGGAATTAAATTGAGTCCTGTTTTGGTCATGCTCATGCTTCAATGGTTTTGAGCTTATTTATTTGCGCGCGCACGCAATCGCGCGCGGCGTCCAGATTCGCGGCCAGTTCTTCGTAGGCTTCCAACTCGTTTTTGCCTTCCGGCAATTTGATGTGAAAATTCGGCTGGCCGATTTTGGAAAGCTGCACGACCGGCATGAACAGCGCGTCAAACTCCAATTCCAATTGCTTGTTGTCGCCAAGCATTTTTTTAGCGCGATACTTCACCTCATCGTATTCGCCAAACTTGCGCATCAATTTCAGTTCGCGGCAGAGAGCGACGAGTCCTTTGGGTGATTGCAAAACCATTTCACGCGCTGCGGCGGAAATTTTTTCCATGCCCACGAGTTTTGGACTTTCGGATTTAACCCATTCAGAAACTTCGGAAGCGAATTCCATATAACGTTGAATACTTCGATGCGGAATTTTCGATGTGTAGCCGGCACAAAAATTTTCCCATTCGCCATGCTCGAAGCCGGACTTGGCTGAAAGGAAAAAGAAGCCGGCATTCAGCGCATATTCTTTCGCGGACTGAAAAGCCTTTTGAAAAAGCTCGTGCTGCTTAATGCCTTCGAGCATCCATTTATGGGCGTTGTTTTGGAGTTTGCTCATTTTGAAATTTGCGATTTCCGTTTTCCTTTTTTGTCGCGCGAAGGACGCGAAGGTTTAGAATAGTGGGATGACGCCCGATTCTTTTTCACAGATGAAAAAATTACACGAGTGCGAACTGGTAGAAGCAGCACCACCGAACCAGGCGGACACTCACTGGCGACTGTTGTATGTGAACCATGAAAATAAATTGTGCGAACTGAAAATCCCTTTGCGGCAAGGCTTGCGGCTGCTTGGCGCACTGCTGGACCAGGCGGCCATGGGGCCTTACGTGGCCATCCCGCCGGGCGCCGAATAATTATTTTCATCGCACGTCTCCTTTCTTCAAAGCGCGATAGCGGTTGGTCAGGGATTTGCTGACGCGGCGGCCAGAGAGAACCAAGTAAAGATGATTGCGGTGGACGCCGAGGGCTTCGGCATCCGTGACCAGGCCGGGAAAGCGGACTTGCCGGCGCGGTTTGGATTTGCTACGGGTTGCAGACATATTATGAATAAAATCAATGTTGGGGACTCGATGTTTCCGGTAACGGAGTGGACTTTGGCACATGACCCGAAAAACGACGTTGTTTTTGTAAGGCTTGGATTTCTATCTCCGGCACTCGAAACAGCGGAACAATCTCATCATGGGAGAATTTACGTTCTACGACGTGCGCAAGCTCAAGAGTTGATAGTCGGAATCCAGAAACAACTTGCTCAATTGGAACGCGGTATTCCGCCTGATTCATTTCCGGCGTGACCTTTCCAGCTTGCGCTTTCTTGCCATTATTGCTACCCGTTGCCTGTTGTGCGAGTTGCATAAAAGCAATTTATCACGTTCGTAATAGGTGTCAACAAAAATTATTACATTTGTGAAATTAGCCGACAGACTAGAAAATTGGTTGAAATTTTCAGAAAATACGCAAAGTTCTCTTGCGCGTATAACAGGGATTTCGCAGGGAGCGATTAACAATTATTTGGCGGGACGAATTCCAAAAGCTGATGAACTGTGCAAATTTGCGGATTTTTTTGAATGCTCCACCGACGAATTACTTGGCCGCACAAAGGAAGTTTATCAACGCACAGTCAAAGAAATTCGGCAAAGTCATTTTGAAATCCGTCTCGAAGATGCCGGGAATGCTTTATCGGAAATAAAAAAGCAAGTTGGCATTATAGAACAAAATCTTGACGATATTAAACATTTTTCCGACGTTTCAAATCGGCAACGATTGCCGTTTTCTCAATCAAAATTAGATAAACGTCAAAATAAATCTAGTTCAACACAGCTTTCCGATGCGCAACGACTGGCAGAGAAGGCTTCGGAAAAATATGACCGCGAGCATCGCAAGCCATGATCGCTTACATTCAGTTGCCGTGACCATCGCTTGAAAATGCGCGCCATTTCAAACCGTTTGGCGGCCGTCCATAACGCAGCGATTTCTTCCAGTTCGGGTTCAAGAATTACTCGTGAAAATTTTTTATCTGCTTTCATGCGCCCATTTTATCTAAATTTGGTTGGACATTGGCAGTCCATGTTAATAAGTCATTGGCTCAAAAAATGGCCTTTTTATTGGCAAATTGAATTTCAAATCCGCCACCGTGGCGGATTTGCCAGTCAAAATTAGAGAAAAAATTATGAAAAAACTACTCATCATCCTCGGCGCGGCGATGTTATTGGACGGATGCGCAACAACTCCTCTGCCGACAGCGCAGCAACTTGAGACAATGGATTGCGGGCCAATTCCAAGAAATTATGAGCAAAGCATCAAAGACTTTATGCAAGGTGAACTTAAAGACCCCGATTCAGCGGAATACAAATTCATCCCACCGGTCAAACAGGCATTACAACAATTATGGAAATCATATATTGGTTGGGAAGTCGGCGTGCAGGTAAATGCCAAAAACAGTTATGGCGGTTATACTGGTTATCAACCTTATTTTTTCTTTTTCCAAAACGAAAAGATTGTTGGTGTTGCCGAGCCACCTTATGGGGTTTGGAATGTATTTCCTGATGCGATTCCGATGGCGCCTTCAAAAAAATAGATATTCGTCATCATGTAAATTTAAGTAACCCCGCTTCAGCGGGGTTTTTGTTTTTTTGGCTGGAATTTTTTTTCTGCGCGGGAATAAAAATTAGAGAATAACTCCGGTTCTCTGATTGTAACTTGCCTGAATTTGTTGAGATTTCGATGATTTTTTGTCTTAAAAAGGTTGTAATAAAGTGAGATAACTTTTTCTTCCAATTTCCGCGCGCGTGTGAGCAAATGTAATTGAACGTAACGGACTGCGTGACGCGCCCCACGTCACCTGAAGTTATAGCTTAAAACACAAGTATCGTATGCGGAAAAATTCCGGCATGGCAGTGATTTCACTGGCCATAAATCGAGCCAGAAAATTGCGTGACGCCAGAGGGCCGCGCAAAAAAATGACGATTGAGCAGGAAGCAAAATACTTTGGCTCAAATCGTCTGCTGCTGGATCAGGAAGTCCCGGATGAATATCTGCTAACGAAGCTGCAACTTGAATAAATTATGAAAAAACTAATGTTAGTCGGGGCATTGCTTTGTTCGCTCGGCGCGGCCCGCGCCCAAACCTCCACCAATTCGCTCGCGTCGCCCACACCGGCAACGTTTTTCGATTCCGTGGGCGATTACTTCACGTCGTTCAACACCAACTCGACGACGTTCAGCGCGGAAAACGCCGAAGTATGGGCGAGCGCGGATTATCAAAGCGGCCTGAACTTCGCGGCTGGTTTCGGCGTGCAATACGAATTGCCGGCGAATGTGACGCTGGAATCCTACACGCGCAACGCGGGCGTCGCCGGAACGATTGTCAGCGAGAATATCGGCGCGGGCTACGTGCTGTTCAAAAAATATGACACGAAAATCGTCGCCGGCGTGGACGGCGGCTGGCGATGGGATTTGGAGCGGCCCGATCTGGAAGTATATCTGGACGCGCGAAAAGCGCTGACGGCAAATACGTTTGCCGGCGTGCGCATCAGTTATGAGAACGATTTTAGCGCGCAATCTCCCGGCGCGCCGATCATCGGCATCATCACCGGCTTTAAGTTTTGAACTGGATCGCAGCGTGGAGCAAATGGCAGCTCGTTTGGTTCATACCCAAAAGGTTGTTGGTTCAAGTCCAACCGCTGCAACCACCTTATGAATCTCGATCCCAAAATTTCTCGATTTGATTGGCCGACGGCGCGCGTCGCCGCGCACCTGTGCACAGATGCTTATGGGCGCGCCACGATTTCGGACGTGGAAACGGATACGCACTGTTTAGTGGCGGAATTTCAGGATTGTTTTGCGCTCGCATTTCGCGGATCGGCGTCGGTGAAAAATTGGATCGAGGACGCGGAATTCAAACGCACTTTATTTTTGCAATCGGCGGCGGCTGGCCATGTGGAAGTGCATGAAGGATTTTTTCGGTGTTACGACAGCATCATCGTGGCGTTATCACGGTTGCTCGGCGGCAGTTCGGTTTTCAAGTATCAAAACTGCAAACCGCTGTTCGTGTTCGGCCATTCGCTCGGCGGCGCGCTGGCGATATTGGCCGCGCTGGAATTGAACAAGCAGGGATTTTCAATCGCGCAGGTCATCACATTCGGCGCGCCGCGCGTGGGCAACAAAAATTTTGCGCGGCTTTACGATTCGGTTTTACGCCCGCGGACGTTCCGCATCGTCAATCAAAACGACATCGTGCCGCGCCTGCCGTTTTGGATCACCGGCTACCGTCACTGCGGGCAGGAAGTTTTTCTGCCGGTCGGCAACGGCTGGTCGCTCAATCCGCCGTTGTGGACAAAAGTCATTTCGGACGCGCTCGGACTTTACGGCGCTTACCGCCACCTTGACGAGGTGCTTGTGCGCGATCATTTCATCGAAACCTACGAACAAAGGATTCAACTGTTGCAATGAAATTTTTGCTCGCCCAAGCGACGACGACTGTGCCGTGGGAATTTTTCCCGCCGTGGCTGTTCGGATTATTCGGCGCGTTGTGCATCGGCCTCGTGGCATTGCTGTTCATTCATTATTTCAAAAAAGTTTTCGGCCGCCAGCCGCCGTTTGATGATGAACTGAAAAAACTTCGCTCGGAAATTTATCATTCAAAAAACAGCCTCAAAAAAGAATTGCTTGAATTGATCAAGGCGGAGCGCGAGCGCGTGACGAAATTGGAAGAGCGCTATGAGGAAATGCAGTTGGATCGCCAGCGCAAGTGGGATGAGCTGAAAAATGAATATACCGAAGTTTCAAATACGCTCGCTTATTTGCGCGGCTGGATTGACGAACAAAAACGGAGGCAACAATGAATGAACGAGTCCAAGCAATTCGCCATGAAGCATTGCTCCAGGGTTATGCCGCTGGAAATCAAATCTGGATTTCCCCGCGGACAATGGCAAAGCGCGCAAAACGCGACGGCGAAGGTTTTACCGTCAACGAAATGTTTTCAGCATGTGTTTTTTTGGCCGACCAAAAATTTTTCGATTCAATGATTGATCCGGTCACCGGGGAAAAAAAATTCCGAATCAATTCCGCCGGGCAAATCGAATGGGAAAACAATCACGCCGCATGAGCCAAGCCCGAACAGGAAAGATTGCGCGCGCGCCGTTTGAAACACGGACGCGGGTCAATGAAATGATCCGCGACGGCGCGACCGCCGCGCGCATCATCAAGTTTCTTGAGAGCAAAGATATTTTCGGCGTCAACGAACAAAACATCACGAACTGGCGGGCCGGCGGATACCAGGATTGGCTCAAGGAGCAATCTCGGTTGGACGACATGAAAGCCAAGCGCGAGTTCGCTTTGGAAATTGTCCGGCAAAATGAAGGTTCAAAATTACATGAAGCGACTTTGCATCTGGCGGCGAGCCAACTTTATGAAGCATTGACGGACTTCGATATTTCGCGGCTGAAAGATTTGCTGGATGAAGAGCCGGAAAATTATGCGGCCATCGTGAACTCGCTCGCGAAGTTGAGCAAAGGCGCGTTGGACATGCAGAAATACAAAGACTTGGTTCAGGAACAAAAACGAAAAATCGAAGCCGCGCTCAATGAAGGAAAAACCAAAGGCGGCATCACGCCCGAAACACTTTCGAAAATCGAACAGGAATTAAAACTTTTGTGAAAAATTCTCCCGACAAATTTTTTATGCCCTATCAAGCGGATTTTATCCGCGACGATTCGCGCATGATTATCGTGGAGAAAGGCCGTCAAATTGGATTGAGCTATGCGGCCAGTTATAAAGCCGTGCGACTTGTTGCGCCAAAAAATGCGCGGCTGGATGTGTGGGTCGTCAGCCGAGACGAAATCCAGGCTAAACAATTTTTGCTTTACTGCAAACGTTGGGCAAAGGTTTTGCAATTCGCCGCCAAAGATTTAGGCGAACAGGTTTTGCTTACCGAAGGCGGCAAGGCTGTTCAAGTTCAAGTCCTCAAATTCGCCAATGGGCTTTGCATTTATTGTCTCTCGTCAAATCCAGATGCCATCGTAGGAAAATCCGGCCATGTGTTTTGGGATGAAGCGGCGATCCATAAGGACCAGCGCGATTTTTACGCCATCGCAAAACAAGTCACGCAATGGGGTGGAAAATTTATCGTCATCAGCACGCATCGCGGAATTGATACGCAGTTCAATCGTTTCATTCGCGATATCAAAGAGCGAGGAAACCCAATGGGCTGGTCATTACACACAATCCCAATACAGCGCGCGGTTGAAGATGGAATTGTGGAAAAAATAAATGCAGCGACGGGCGGACATGAGACGCGCGAAGAATGGCTCGCGCGCCAGCGCAAAGAATGCTTGGACGAAGAGCAATGGCTGCAAGAATTTTGTTGCATTCCGGCGGATGAAGCCACGGCGTTCATTTCCTACGAGCTGATCAATAAGTGCGAAGATGATCGCGCATGGCAGCCCTTGGATTATTTGATGGACTGCAAAAATCCGATCTATCTCGGATTCGACGTGGCGCGCAAAGGCGATTTGTCCGTGATTGATGTCGAAGAAAAAATCGGCGACGTGCTTTGGGAACGGCATCGCATCGAAATGCGCGGCATCACTTACGCCGAGCAGCGCATGCGACTTTACGAATTGCTGCGGCTTCCCCAGGTGAAACGGCTGTGCATTGATGCGACCGGGCTTGGCAATCAACTCGCCGAGGAAGCGAAACGTGAATTCGGATGGAAGGTCGAGCCGATCACGTTCACGCAACAATCAAAAAGTGATCTGGCGTATCCGCTGCGTGCGATGCACGAGGATCGCAAGCTGCGTTATCGGCGTGATGAAAAATTGCGCGCCGATCTGCGCGGCATCAAAAAAGAAATCACCGTCGGCGGCAATGAACGTTTCGTCGGCGAAAGCGCGGATTCGCATTGCGACCGTTTTTGGGCAAAGGCGCTCGCGGTCTGCGCGGCGGCAACTAAACAGGAAGTGTGGGCGATGGTCGGATGAAAATTTCCGCAAACATTTTTGGACGCGAATTCAGCTTTGGCGCTGAAAAGCAAAAATCATTTTCGCCCGAAGTGCTGGACTGGCTCAACGGCAACGATCTGGCCGACAGCGACCATGGCGCGAAACTCACGTCGCCGTATTCGCAATCGTCATGGATTTATATCGCAGTTTCCTGCCTCGCGGAAAATGTCGCGCAGATTCCATTGCGTGTGTCACGCATTCCACAATCGGCGGCAAAACAATTGGCGCGCGGGGCGAGCGCGCATTTCAAAAAGCGCACGCTGGCCGAAAACATTGTCGAGAGCGGTCCGGTGATTGATCTGTTTAACAATCCGCATCCGACGATGGATCGCGCGTTGTTCTGGTCAAACGTCATTTCGTGGAAAGCACTGCGCGGAGAATTTTTTGTTGTGCCATTGGACAATAACGATTCGCCGATTGATCTCGAATCGCGCGGCGGAAAAGTTTCGCGGATGCTCACGCTGGAACCGGCGATGTTCTGGCACATTGTCGTCGGCTACACGCTCGAAGGCTGGCGTTACATAGGCTCGCCGTTGATGTCTCCGTTGCCGAGCGAAATGTTATTGCCGTCGGAAGTCATCCACCATCGCACCTACAATCCTTATTTATATTGGCGCGGTTTGTCCCCGCTGCTGCTCGCGCTGCTCGCGGCCATGAGCGATTACGCGGCATCGCAATTTATGAAAGGGTTGATGATGAACAATGCCGACACCGGCGTCATCGCGACCACGGATCAAAATCTCACGCAGGAACAGCGCGAACAATTCATGGCTGCATTGCGCGAACGCAAACGAAAAGCCGGCACGCCGGATCGGCCGCTTTTTTTTTCGATCGGCGTCAAAATCGAAAAGCCGACGGTCTAGAACGTGGACATGGAATTTATGGCGTACCGGAAATTAAATCGCGAAGAAATTTT
>CAZAOR010000488.1:0-5487 GCA_964486805.1 uncultured Sediminibacterium sp.
GGCCGAAGTATATGCCAGCGCAGATGCATCTGAGAAGTTTGTAGCAGACTTTGTTGCTGCCTGGAATAAAGTGATGAACCTGGACCGGTTTGATCTGCCTAAGTAAAGAACAAGAATAAAAAAAATAAAGAGGCGGCCAAAGGCTGCCTCTTTTATATCCGGGTTAGCTGTTGTTGTTTTTTTGGAAATTATATCCACGCTCCCCGTACGGCTGATGTTCTTCCAAGAATAATTTCTGCAATTGTTTGAGTTCGTACCGATAATCGATGGCAGAGCCCTCCTGTTTTAATTCGCTTACGATCTCATAAACGAAATGTTCTTCGCCATATTCATTCCATTCTTTTTGTAAAGCCTGATTCAGGTGCGTTCCGTTCTTTAACTGGAAGCGCTCCCGGTTCCAAACGGTATCCAGGTTGGGGCTGGCCTGTAATAATATTTTCCCGTTGATAGTATTCCTGATCTGGAACAGGCCCATACGCGGCTTTTTTTCCTTGTATGCATGGATCAAATCTTTCCTGTTTGTCATACCGATTATTTGTGTTGCGGCTAAATAAATGCGAAAATAGAGAAGCGTCAGGATCCGGTGAATTTTTACCGGCTTTCCTTCCGAACCAGCATAAAAAAGCTTATTTTTAAAAAAGGGCGCTTGCTAAGAGCAGGGAAACAGGTCCTGGCGGGAGATATTGCCGGGCGGCACATAAACCGCAATGTAAATCTGCTGCAAACGAACAAGCCATAGTGAAAGACCCTACCCGACTTTCATATTTCCTAATTTGCGTTAGCTTCGCATTTTAAACCGGCGCTCTGCGATGCCCATTATCAATATCAAGGTTCCCAACAGTATTCTGAAAGCCCTGCGGCTGCCGCAAAACAACCCCCGGCGTCAGCAGATTCGGGTACTGAAGAAGCTTCTGCGCAAAGCCAGGTTTACCGAATTCGGTCAACAATACCGTTTTGATGAAATTCTGCTGAGTAAGCATCCTGGAAAGAAGTTCCAGGAGCTGGTACCGGTATTTAATTATAATAAAATATACAGCCAGTGGTGGTATAAGACCCTGGAAGGGAAGCCGGATGTCTGCAGGCCCGGCAAAATCCGTAATTATGCGCTCAGCAGCGGTACCAGTGAGGCCGCCAGTAAATATATTCCCATTACAACAGATTTGTTGAAGGGGAATAAGATCGTGATGATCAAGCAATTGTTGAGTCTGCGCAATTATGAAGATATTCCTTATGCCTCCATCGGCAAAGGCTGGCTGACCTTGGGCGGCAGTACCGATTTGCAGCGGGGTTCCGGATATTTTGCCGGTGACCTGAGCGGGATCACTGCCAAAAAAGCACCCCTCTGGTTCCAACCTTTTTATAAACCGGGGCGCAAGATTGCGAAAGAAAAAGACTGGAATAAAAAGCTGGAAGAAATTGTTGACCGGGCACCTGAGTGGGATATCGGTTTTCTGGTCGGTGTACCGGCCTGGATACAGATGTGTATGGAAATGATCATTGAACGGTATCAGTTAAATCATATCCATGAGATCTGGCCCAACCTGGCATTTTTCGTGCATGGAGGGGTGAGTTTTGAGCCCTATAAAAAAGGGTTTGAAAAGTTATTAGGAAAACCTGTTACCTATATTGAGACCTATCTGGCCAGTGAGGGCTTTATAGCATTTCAGGACAGACAGAATGCCAAGGGTATGCGATTGGTTTCAGGAGAACACATTTATCTGGAATTCGTTCCTTTCAATGACCGGAACTTCGATGCCAGTGGAGAGATTGTTGCGGATCCGGAAGTGCTGATGATACATGAGATTGAGGAGAACAAGGATTATGCTTTATTGATCAGTACAGCAGCAGGAGCCTGGCGTTACCTGATCGGAGACACCATCAGGCTGGTTGATCGGGAACGCAGTGAGATTGTGATAACGGGGCGTACCAAACATTTTCTTAGCCTGGTGGGGGAGCATCTGAGTGTAGATAATATGAACAAGGCGATTCAACTGGTAAGTGAAGAGCTCAATATCAGCATACCGGAATTTACTGTTGCCGGTGTTCCTGTTGGCAATTTCTTTGGTCATCATTGGTATATCGCCTGTGACGATCCTATTGATCCTTGTTTGCTGCGCGATAAGATCGATGAAAAGCTGAAAGATCTGAATGATGATTATGCTGTAGAGCGACGCAGTGCTTTACGGGAAGTGAAACTGGATGTTCTGAAAGAGTCCCATTTCCTGGATTTCATGAAATCAAAAGGTAAAATGGGCGGACAGCATAAATTTCCGCGGGTTCTGAAAGGCAGCTTGCTGGCCGACTGGCAGCAGTTCCTGCAAACGTGCCGGGTCGCTGAAGCGGAGCCTGTTGCCTGATATTCAAACGCATGCGCATATTCCTCCTTTTACTTTTTCTTCCTTTTAGCCTGTTTGCACAGGTCTCGGACGCTTCTATCCTGCAAAAAAAAGCACCGGGTATTTTTCGGGCAGTTTTTCATACTACAAAAGGTAACTTTACAATAGAAGTACCCAGGAGTTGGTCACCGCATGGTGCCGACAGGTTATATCAGTTGATTATTTCTGGTTTTTTTACCGACAGTTATTTTTATCGCGTGGAGCCGGGGTTTATTGTACAGTTTGGAATCGCTGCCGCTACTGCAATCAACCGTTTCTGGGATCCCTTGAAAATTCCTGATGATCCGATGTTGCTGAAGAACACGCAAGGCACTATCAGTTTTGCACGGATCGGAAAAAACAGCCGTTCAACGCAGCTTTTTATTAACCTGGCTGATAATAAGAAACTCGATGTGATGTCGCGAAACGGACTTGTCGGCTATACCCCGGTAGCCAGGATTGTATCGGGTTTCTCTGTTGTACAACAGTTGTACGCAGGCTATCAAAAAGCGCCGCAATTGTTGCAGGACTCGCTCTATAAATATGGCAACAGCTATTTTATCAAACGGTTTCCGCGATTGGATAAAATACAAAAGGCGGAAATCCTACCCTAATAATTCACCGGCCAGCCTATTTTGATCCTGTATTCTGTCAGGTTACCTACTTTTGTAAAGGATGACTTATTCATTAAACGGACAGAATTATTCCGGCTGATGACGGCAGCATTGATCAAAGGATTGGTTTTGGGCATTTTGCTGGCTATTTCGGTAGGACCGGTGATTTTTGCTATTATTAAACAAAGTATTACCAATGGTCACAGAGCGGGTTATTTTTTTGTGGCTGGCATTTCGCTGAGTGATATTACCCTGGTACTGGTTTGTAATTTTTTTACTGCACTTTTCAATGAAGCCCTTGATCACAAAATCATCATTGCGGTACTTGGCAGCGCCTTCCTGGTCGGCATGGGGATCTATACCCTTTTCTTCAAGAAAGTGGTTACGGATGAAGACAATAATCTTTCCAGCAAAAAGTTTAGAAAGCGGGATTTTGCCGCAATTTTTCTCTCGGGCTTTTTTATGAATATCCTGAATCCCGGCGTATTCCTGTTCTGGTTTGCCTGGACTGCCGCTATTCTGGCCGATTCACAATCTGACGCGCATCCCATGCGTTACCGGGTAATTGTATTCGGAACCTGCCTACTATTTGTGCTGCTGACAGATATTGCAAAGGTTGCGCTGGCATCCCGTCTTCGTTCCCGACTCACCCCGCATAATGTGCGGCTGATTAATAAAATATCTGGGCTTATCCTGATAGGTTTTGGCGTTGCCCTTTGTTGGGGGATATTGGCTTATTACAAGGGATAGCGACTGGCTCATTGATCCCTGACCCTTTGCTTAGAGAGATGAAAAGGGATTTTATCGTAAAAACGCTTTACAATTCCTGAAAGCTGAAAATTATTTCTCCAAACTGAATAACAATTCGGGTTCGTTCGTAGTAATGGCATCGAATCCATTTTGCAGCAGCCATTGCATATCCGCCATTTCATTCACTGTCCAGGCATTCAGCATCAGTTTCAGGTCTTTTGCCTGCTGTATCCATTCCGGGTGCTTGCGGAATACAGCGATATGATAATCAAGTCCTGATATCCCATCAGCTTTAATTTCTTGTGGTGTTTTCTCACCGTTCAGGTATTGCGTGATAGCATCGGGATTGAGTGCCCGTATTTTTTTCAGGATATCCGCATCAAAGCTGATATAGATAATATATTTATCTGCATCCAATTCGTGTACCAGCGATACCACTTTTTCGGCCACCTGGAGCCCGCGTTCTTTGCTGATACGGGAAGGCTTAATCTCTGCAACCAAATGCGTACCGCTGTTTTCTCGCATGCCCGCGAGCAGGTAATTGCGCAGTGTTGGAAGCGCTTCGCCATTGGCCAGGGGATAGCCCATAAAAGAGGAGTAGGCCGTTTTTTCAATTGCAAACCCCGCCAGCTCAGGGTCATGATGAATGACAAGCGAATCATCTTCCGTCAGCCAGATATCAAACTCCGAGCCTGCGCAGCCCAGTTTTATGGCCTGCCTTACCGAGGCAATGGAGTTTTCAGGGTATTGCAGTTTTTTCCAGGCGCCCCTGTGCGCAATGACCGGGTTACTGTGAAAATCCTGCTTCATCTGTGTGGTATGCCTGGCAGCGGTACAGCAGTAATTATGCTGCAAAATGCAATATAATAACCCCATTTTTTCATCTTGTGAATGTCGGATAAACCTATGAAAATATAAGTGCATTGAGGAACTCATTTAATGTGCGGACTGCTGAAGCCCAGCTTCTTTAATCCTGACTGTATCTCCGGGCAACTCATAAAAAGGTTCCAGATAAAAGCGTTCCGGTAGTTTTCCATCATTACAACAATCGGGCCCTGGTCAATCGCCAGGTACCAGGGTTTATACCAGTCTGCCGTTTCACTGAAAGCATCATAAAAGCCATACCTGCCCCAAATATCTTTCTGCATATCCTTGTACCAATGCTTCATGGCAGCCATGGATTGTACAGGCGTATACGGAAAAGAAGAAAGCGCTGCTGTGGGTGATATCACACCCAGGTCCCGCTGTGGGGATGGTGCATGACCTGCATAACCTTTTACAGAATAGCTGGAAGTAAGGCCCCAGTTATCGGGACCATATCCTTTAAAGCCTTTCGGGTTGCGCACACACCAGGCATAATTGATCAATGCCTGTGTCTGGTTTTCTTTCCAGTAGTCGGCATAACGATCTTTCAGGCCGCGCGGATCAAGCCCCAGGTAAGAATAGTGCGCCCAGAAGAGCGGTCCGCCATGTTCGGCATTACCCTGGTGATGAAGCTGTAAGTGCAGGCTGTCATACCCGGCCGGGTTTTCGTTGATCTTGCCATTCTGTGCCCAGCCTTCGTGATATACTTCGGCAGCAACGCCATGTGTTGGTGAAGACGCTGCCAGTACATACATGATCAGGCACTCGTTATAACCATGTACCGGGAAGTTCATTTTCCAGCCAAAATCAGGACTCCAGTGCCAGTATAAAACGTTTTGTCCATTCTGATACCAGGTAAAGTCCACTTCCTTCCACAGTTTATC